>DAOVMB010000235.1 GCA_030630905.1 Sedimentisphaerales bacterium | reverse complement strand
CCAGATAGACCAGACCCATGCCGCCTTCACCGATAAGTGACAAAAGCTCATATCGACCGATTTTCGTGCCGGGACCTTCGATTAGATGAGATTCCTCCAGGGTGGCATTGACATCGTTCTGCCGGACTGCCTTCATCAGACATTTGGGACAAAGCCCCTCCGGGGCATCCAGGGACATGTTCGCGCCACATTGAGGACAATGATTTTCCTGAGCCATAATAAACGCTCCTTTCTCTGTAATTGCTGCTTTCAGACTTTAATAAGGCAAATCAGCCGAAAGGTTACAAAGAATCAGTAAGTTTCTTAAACCGGACCCTTCGTCTCCGCTCACCCTTCGTCTCCGCTCAGGGTGAAGAGGGAGTTCTTCATGCCGAGCGGAGACGAGGCATGCTCGGCGCCGGCGGCGGCAATCTTTGCCCAAGGTCAATCATCAGGCCAGAGCGTCAAACAGGTCCCGGATTTCTTCATCAACCTGAGCCTCGGTAGTAACCGTCTGGGCAATTTCGTCCCGCACCATCTCGCGATAACGCCGGCGAAGCCGATGCACGGCAACTTTCACAGCTCCTTCGGTCATGTTCAGCTCTCCGGCGACCTGGCGATAAGAATCGGCATCTCTTTCCGCTGCCAGGTAGATTTTCAAACGGTCAAAGAGCCGCTGTTTGTTCGAAGCTGTGAATTCGGCCTTCAATCGATCCATCGCACGGGTCAATACGGTCAACGCCCAGGATCTCTCGAAAAGTTTCTCAGGCGACAAGCGGTGCGCAGGCTCCCGATCATAACGGCCTGCAGCGGCATCAAAATCCAAAGAAAGAACTTTTTTATCTCCACCGCGTTTTTGAGCATGGGCACGATCCCACTCATCGGCCAGAAAGTTCTTCAGCGAAACAAGCAAAAATGAGCGGAATTTTCCATATTTCGGGTCAGCTCGCTGCAGGCCCTTTCTCTCCAATATTCCGGCAAAGAATCCCTGTGTATAATCCTCAGCCTCGTGTGTATCATAGCCGCGCCGCCGTAAATAAGCATAAAGCGGAAACCAGTACGTTTGACAAAGCGTGTCAAGGGCCGGTTCGTGCTGTGCGGATGCACTGTCTCCCGCCGCCAGAATTACGCTCCAGCGTGTGGTCGCAAATTGACCGGCGCCGGATGGTGTGGAATATTTTGGAGTTTTATCCGACATTTGTGATTAAGTTTATCCATTACCTCCCTGACGAGTCAATTAAAAAAGGGGCCTATACCAAAACGAATGGTATAAGCCCCGAATTCATGGTAATCCTGATGTTATTTTCAGTAGGGGCGGTTCGCGAACCGCCCGTACACTCTATTCCTGAGCAGCCTCTACCGGCCGATCAAGCCGAATGTCATCGAAGTACATCTTACCTGCTCCGCCCGGCGTTGTTAGATTGCCCTGTGTGCCCAGGCCGATTGCGATTTTGTCGACATCGGTCAAAACGACGCCCTGATCGGCAAAGCTCTGCAAAGGAATTACCCACTGCGTCCAAACCTCGATCTGTGCCGCGGCCGGATCATCATGGATCACTATCGCAGATTCGCCGGTGCTATTGGATATAGCAACATACAGCGGTTCGGCATCGTTATCCAACCGGCCCCTGAACCAAATCGTCAATGTGACAACGCCTTCCTCAGTCCAGTCCCTGGGCCTAAGGTCACGTGTGGTGCTCAACGTCAGCTCCACCTCTGAATAATTCGAGTATCCTTCTTTATTGTTGTCGTAGGCCAAAGGCATCGATTGAAGGCCGCCATGGACAATGAACTCCTCTGTATATGAAGCAGTGGTTTCGTCGCCGACAGCCGATCCGGTCCCATTGCCAGGGTAGGCCGGTTCGCTATCATGCGCGGCATAGCCAAGGCCATCTTTCCACGCCCACCATATCTCGTTGTTGCCAACGTCATAGTCCTCAAAATCGTCCACGACAGGGAAATTGGCCGTCGTAAAGCTCCAGATGCTGCCTATCCACGGACTGTCAGGATTAGTATCATTGACCTCATCAATACGCCAGTAGTAAGTCGTATCCCAAAGTAGTTTTCCCGGATTAAAGCCCTCGGCGCCAAGCTCATCGAGTCCGATGAATTCAGGCGAAGCCATAACGGCGTTTTTCAATGCTTCTTCGTCGGTCCCGAAATATATCTGATGTGAAGCGGCCGCCTCTCCCGGCTCCCAGCCAAGAAAAGTTGTCTGCCTGACATCCACGGCGCCATCAGGCGGTTTCGGATTTCTGGCCTTTACAGGTGGCCAGAGCAGGTCTGTGGGAATAAGTTGTTTTGCTGTATGTGGACTTTCCCAACCCAACTGTGCGATTGATCCACCGCCGGCCTGGAAATATTCAAGTTCAATGCTGTAAGACTGGCCGGCAACAAGGTCGATAGTTCCCGTGTCCTCGGTGTCTCCATGGTGGGTCCAGTTCTTGATAATCAGTTTACCATTCACCCATACACGTATTCCATCATCGGTGATAGTATAGAAGGTATAGGTCTCAGTAAACTGCGCCGAGACATCGCCGGTCCATCTGACCGAGAAGTCACTGGCGCCAAGCACATCGTCCGGTGCGTCGCCGCGCCAGGGAAAATCAACCTGAGGATCTATTCGGGTCAGTACGAGTTTGTCGAAATTCCGGCCTGTGTAATAGTCTCCTCGCAAACCTGTGCCCCTGTCGCTTATAGTCGTAAAGCTCAGGACATCGCCTTTGTGCGTCTCGATGCCGTCAAACTCATCGACACGCCAGTAGTAAGTCTTATCTGATTCGAGCGGACCGGGATCGTAAGTTGAGCCTGCCTGGGATGAACCTACATCGGCGCTGTTTACATCATCAAAATTGTCACCGAAGAACACGGTATGGACTTTTGCACCGGAGCCTGCCGTCCAACTGAGGTCTGTATATGGGTCTATAAAGCAGGCGCCGTCTGACAGGTTGTGGTTGTAAGCCTTCAAAGATGGAACGGTAAAGCTCCAGATATCACCTTTGTTTATCGTAGTACCATCTGCCTCAATCTCATCAATCCGCCAATAGTAGGTCGTGCCCGGCACGAGGCCGTCCGGGACAGGAGATCCGGACAGGCCGACAACAAAAAAAGCATCAACCTGGTTGCCCTGGAATGTGCCGCCGGCACCTTCGTTCACTTCGGCAAAATTCTCGCCGAAATAGACATCGTGTGAAACCGCATTGAGTCCCGGCAACCAGTTAAGCACTGCCGATGTGTCCTCATATAGGCCGCCGTCAATCGGCATGGGCTCGACGGCGAATTTACCTCTGAATTCTATATGCAGCAGCGGCGCGCTGGCCGGCTCACTGGCACACTTGGCACATCGAATGCCTTGGGAGGGATTATCCGGGTTGTCTCTGAGGATTAGCACGAGGGCATTGCCCATGGTCCAATCGGCCTGGTCGATTATTTCCTGGATGATAGAGGTGATGTCCGTGCTCCGATCCGTTTGACCTATTTCAGTCCAATTTACAGGATCCCACACCACTTTTGACGTCGTTGTCGATCGATTGGTAATATTATTAGTGGCGTCGGTAAACGTAGGGGGATTAGGATTCAACTGACCCTCGATGAGAACACTAACGGGTTGTGTACCGCCCTTTGTCTCATCGCAAGTTAGCTCAATAAATGCGTTATCCACGATGGCGCCCTTCGGAATGGGAATATTTACGAAGCGCAGACCTATTACCTGCAAACCGCCATCATCAAAAATCTCCAGGTCACTGCTGCTTGGATCCATGCCGCCGCCGATGACATCTTGTTCAGCATCATCAGTACCGCTGCTGACTCTGGTTTCCCAGACCTTACCGCCGAATGCCACATTTGTACTGACCAAGCTCAGCACCAAAACGAAAGAAACTAAACAAATTAATTTTCTATACATAATAATCTTCCTTTATAAAAAAGAGTAAAAAAGTCACAAAATGCCGTCATAATTTTCAGTCTCGCCACATAGGCCCCGTTTTGTCTGCAATTCATCTTCTGTTATCATCAGGTTTTATTACAAACCATGACAATCTTAGCTCCGGCTTAAGGTTCCGGTTCCGGAGACGACCGATCAAGCCGAATGTCATCAAAGTACATCTTACCTGCTCCGCCCGGCGTCGTTAGATTGCCCCGGGTACCCAGGCCGACCGCAATCTTATCGACATCGGTTAAAACGATGCCCTGATCGGCAAAGCTCTGCAGAGGAATTACCCACTGCGTCCAAACCTCAACCTGTGCCGCAGCCGGATCATCGTGAACCAGTATCGCAGGTGTGCCGGCGCTATTGGATACAGCAACATACAACGGCTCGGCACCGTTATTCGACTTGCCCCTGAACCAAATCGTCAATGTACCTACGCCTTCCTCGGTCCAGTCGCGCGTGGTGCTCAACGTCAGCTCCACCTCCGAATACATCGCGTAGCCCTGCTTATTGTTGTCATAAACCACCGGCATCGACTTTCCGCCTCCATGAACGATGATTTCTTCACAATAAGAAGGAGTCGTCTCGTCGCCCACAGCCGAACCCGTGCCGTTACCGGCAGAGTAAGGCGGCGTCTCCGGCGTGCCGTAGCCGAGCCCATCATGCCATGCGTACCATATCTGGTTCTCGCCGGCATTGTAATCCTCAAAATCGTCTATGGAAATAAAGTCGGCGGTAGTAAAGCTCCAGAGCGGACCTTTCGACGAATTAGCAAGACTATCGACTTCATCCACACGCCAGTAATACGTGGCATACCAAGAGAGTTTTCCGGGATCATAGCTCTCGGCACCCAGTGTCTTGGGGCCTTTGTATTCCGGCGAATCTTTATCGGCATTGCGTAAGGCGTCTTTATCCGTGCCGAAGTAAACTTCGTGCGAAGCGGCATTATCCGCCGGAGTCCAGCTAAGAGTTGCCGTCATTTTCACATCCGTAGCCCCGTTAGCCGGCACCGGATTACCCACAGCGCCCGGAGTCGTAAAGCTCCAGATATCGCCTTTGTAGGTGTCAAAGCCGTCATACTCATCGACGCGCCAGTAGTAAACCTTCGTTGATTCGAGCGTGCCGGGGCTATAGGTCGTAGGCCCCTGCTCGT
>DAOVMB010000177.1 GCA_030630905.1 Sedimentisphaerales bacterium | reverse complement strand
CTGTAAAAACCTACCGCGGCAACCTGGGAGGATACATGAAAGTCTGTAATTGAATTTTTCCTGCCGTATTCCATTAACGCCTGAATCATTTGTCGTCCGATGCCTCGCCGGCGGTGGTTTTGAAGCACGGCCATTCTTCCGATTTTCCCTTTGCGATCCATTCTTGCGGTTCCTATAGGGCGGCCGTTTTTGTCCGAGGCCAGAACGTGGATGAAGTCCGGATCCAGGCCGTCAAGCTCGATGCTCTCGGGGACGTTCTGTTCTTCGATGAATACTGCCCTGCGGATCGAATAAAGCTCGGCCTGCTTGTCGGACCAGCTCACGATGGATATAGTGAAATCGTTCATGGCATCTATCTATTGATATATTTTTTGCTGGATTATATCAATTGTACAAAATAAATGCGCTTCTTTAAGTCATTTCGAGTGCAGCTAAGCGGAGTCGGGAAATCTGTTTTTAATAGATTTCTCCACTTCGGGCCACTCCGCGGCCCTCCGGTCGAAATGACAAAGGCGCAAATTTTCATTCATTACGATTTGTATTATTGGTCTTCAAGGGCTTTGAGAATACTCTTTGCGACCTGTTCGGCGAGCAGTTCCGAGCCTTGTGGATTGAAATGGACATTACTGTCCCTTTGAATTTCTTTAAGCCGCGGCAGGGCGAATGAGTATAGATCGTTTATCGGGACTCCATGCTGTTTCATGACTTTTTTGGCTGTCACGTTCTTTGCCTGTTAGCCTGGTTCCGGGTTGTGCGTGACAGCCGGTTCGCGATTGTCCGAAGGCAGCCATCGAGCGATTTTGCGTGCATCCTCGGCCATCAGGTACAGGCAGGGAACGATAATAAGTGTGATGCTCGTGGCAAATAGAATGCCGAAGCCCAGGGAGATGGCCATTGGAATCATGAACCGTGCCTGCCGTGACGTTTCGAAGATCATGGGGGCCAGCCCGCCGAAAGTCGTGAGCGTAGTCATTAGAATCGGGCGAAAGCGTCTGCTGCCGGCCTGATGGATCGCATCGAAAGGCGAAACACCTTTTCGCCACTTCCGGTTTGCGTAATCGATTAGAATCAGCGAGTCATTGACGACCACTCCGCAGAGGGCAACGATGCCCATCATACTCATCAGGCTCAATGAATAGCCCATGATTATATGGCCCAGCACGGCTCCTACAATGCCGAACGGAATTGCAATCATCACGATAATCGGCTGGTAGTAGCTGCGGAACGGGACCGCCAGCAACGCGTAGATGGCAAACAGGGCAAGGAACAGGCCGCTGAACAGGCTCGATGTACTTTCCATCATGTCTTGCTGACGTCCTTCCCAGCGATAGGATAGTCCTGAAAACCGCTCGGCGAGTTGCGGCAGCATCTCCGATTCGAGCGTGGCCTGTATCTGGCCGCTCTGTGACATCGGTTCGACATTCGCCGTGACAGTCACGGTCCGACGGCCGTTGCGGCGATTAATTGCAGTGTATGCGCGTCCCGGTTTGACCCGGGCGATTTGAGCGAGCGGCACATCGGTTCCCTGCGGCGTGCGAATCAGCAGTTCTTCCAGGTCATATTGGCGGACCCGCTGCTCGCGGGGCAGACGCACCTTGACCCGGATTTCGTTGCGTCCTCGCTGTTGCCGAACAGCTTCGGCTCCGTAAAAGGCGTTTCGCAGTTGTCGGGCCAACGCCTGCTGGGTCAGTCCCAGGCTGTGGCCTTCGTCGGTCAGGCTATAGTCCAGTTGTCGCTTGCCCGGCGTGTATCCGTCGTCGATGTCTTTTACGTTCGGGAAGTCCGCCAGCATGACGGCCAGGGCTTCACTGGCCCGATCCAGCACGTCAATGTCACGGTGGCTCAGTTCAATCGTCAGGGCAGCGCCTCGGCCGGGGCCGCCTCTGTCCGACTCGAATTTGAGACTTTCCAGACCGGGAATCGAGCCGACGTGCTGCCGCCATGCTTGTGTCAACTGCGTCGTGCTGATCGGGCGGATATCGGGATCGGTCATATAAACCGTGACTTCGACGACATTCTCATCAATCAAAGCGAATATTCCCTCGACCAGTTCACTATCTCCGTTGGTCTTGGCCGTCTTCTCGGCTGCAGCAACCAACCGGTGGCTGGCCTGCTCGACTTTGGATGCCGGCGACCCGTAGGGCAGCGTCGCCGTTACAACGGATACATCCGATTCTACCCGGGGCATCAAGATGATGCCGATGCGACCGCTGCGAACATATCCCAAAATGGCAATGAGAACGGCCAAACTAATCGCGATGGTTATCAACCGGAATCGAATGCATACGTCCAGGAAAGGCATGTACGCCTTTTTGATAATCCAGTCCAACGCCGTGCTGAAGAGATGCTGGAGCGTCCCCAGCAGCCCGACCCGGGTTGATTGCTTTTTGCCATGGGCCAGATGACAGGGAAGAATAAGCAATGCTTCAATCCAAGAGATGGAAAAGACCGTAATGACCACAAAGGGGATCACCCGCCAGATTTTGCCCATGACTCCCGGGATGAAACAAAGCGGCAGAAAAGCAACAATGTTGGTCAGGATGCTGAAGGTCACCGGCAGCAGCACTTCTTTCGCGCCGGAAACTGCGGCTTGTATCGAACTCATTCCTCGCTGGCGGTATTCGTAGATGTTTTCGCCGACCACGATGGCGTCATCGACGACGATGCCCAGGGAAATGATAAAGGCAAACATCGATATCATGTTAATCGTAACATCGAACATCGGCAGAAACAGAAAGCAGCCAAGAAACGAAATTGGAATCCCCATAGTGACCCAGAAGGCGAGTCGAAACTCCAGGAACAGACCCAGCAAAACGATAACCAGCATCAGGCCAAGGAAGGCGTTTTTCAGAAGCAATTCCAGGCGCTGCCGGTATATCTCAGATCGGTCCCGGTTAACGGCCCAGTCGATACCGGGCGGAAGGTCTCTTTCGATCTCGACCATTGCCGAGCGCACGGCGTCGGAAACCCCGATGGGAGTCTGCTCGCCCACACGGTAAACCTCAATGCCGACGGCTCGCTTTCCGTTATAGGTCGCATAGCGGTCCCTTTCCTCGAACGTGTCTTTGATCCGTGCGACGTCGCCGAGAAAAAGCACCGATCCGTCGGCCTTGGTGAACAACGGAATGGTTGCGAATTCCTTTGCCCAGTTGCGGCGTTCACTAACTCGCAGCAGGATATCCCCGCCCTGAGTTTCGAGGCTGCCGCCCGGGATTTCAATCGACGTCTGTCGGATGCGCTGGGCGACCTGGTCGAGCGTCAAACCGTATGTGCGAAGCACGTGCTGATCGATCTCGATGGCCACCTCATACCTGCGCGCGCCGCGCAGATCGACCTGTGTAATCTGAGGGTCCTGCAGCAGACGGTCCCGGACCAGTTCGGCGAGTTCACGCAGAACCCATTCGCTTGTGTCCCCGTAGAGCTGGATTCGCAGCACTTCGCGACGGATAATCAGTTGGCTTACTTCCGGCTCCTCGGCATCTAACGGGAATGTAACGATTCGATCTACTTGCTGTTTGATGTCCTGATATATTCGCTGGTCGTCGGCCCCTTCTTCCATTTCCGCTCTGACCATGCCCATCCCCTCGCTCGCCGTAGCAGTGATTTCCTTGATCCCGTCCAGACCGCGGATGGCCTCTTCTATGACCAGGATAATGCCCTGCTCGACCTCTTCCGGGCTCGAACCCGGGTAGGCAACCCGGATCGTGACCATATTCAAGTCAAACTCGGGAAACACTTCCTGCTTGATACGAAGCGCCATGAACAAACCACCGACCAAAAAGATGAGCATCAGCAGGTTGGGCGTAATGCGATTTCCGGTCATCCAGGCGATCAGTCCGCGTCCTTCGGTACGGTCATGTGTTTCGTGGGCCATCAGCGACCTCCCTTTTTACGGGCCGCCTGATTGTCATGAGGGATTTGCCCTTTGGCCGGAGCGACTCTCATAGGCATGCCGGGCACGGGTGCGGCGATATCGGTTACGACAAGCTGTTCATTCTCAGCCAGGCCATTGGTTACATACACGCGGTCGGGTCCACGGAAAGCAATCTGTACGGGCCGAATCTCAAGCCGGCCGGCATCGTCCATGATCCAGACGGCTGTATCGTTATCACGAAGGTGGGACACCTGTATAGGAAACCCGGAACTCAATGTTCGCCCCTGAACCTCCGCGGAGACATACGAGCCTATCAAGAGCTGGGGCAGGTCGCGATTCTCGGCTTTAAGGCAGAACGGGTCATCCACAGCTACCAGGAGCCGGGTCAGCCGGCCCTGCGTTTCTAATTCTCCAGCGAGACACAGTACGCGGCCCGTGCGGAACCGACCCGCACCCCATGCGAGCGTGTTATAGACCTTCACACTCGATCCGGGCTCGCCGTTTCTTCGTGGTATGGTAAGCCACTTGAGTTTATCTGCCCACACCTTTACCTCGATCCAGACCTCATCGGTCCCAATCAATGTCACCAGGTTCGAGTTGAGCGAGACCGTAGCCCCAAGGTCGATTAGCTTTTCCTGAATAATTGCGCTGAATGGCGCCTTGATATCACATCGTGCCAGATCAAGCTCGGCTTTCTGCAGGGCCGCCCGGGCAGAGGCCTGGGCCGCCTCGGCCGAGGCCAACTGGGGTTCACGCAGCACCAGTTCCCGGTCTTCTTCGCTTATCACTTCGTCCAGCAACTCGTACTCCTGCCGGGCAATGGCCTGGTTGCCCTGTTCTACCTTAAAATCCTTCACGGCCCTGGCAACATCGTATTGTCGCTGTTGGACAAGAATTTCATAGTCCCGGCGATCAATCCGCATGAGGTTCTGCCCCGCCTTGACTATTCCGCCCGGGACCACGTCGGAAGAAAACTCGACGATTTGCCCTGTTACCTGAGGTCGCAAAGTCACTTGATGGGCCGGCATGATAATCCCGTCGGCAATCACCGTTGTCAGGCAGTCGTCTTTTCGAACCGGAATCACTTGAACAAGCTTAGCCTGGGCCGGGGGTTTCTTACGACCGGCACGTGGGCTGGTCCGGATCTGGTAACGATAGAGAACAATCGCTCCGCCGATAATCGCCAGAACCAGCACAATCTTGATGGCTCCGCTAATAAGCTCGCGCAGTATCCGGTGGGGCTGTTCAGGTCGGTTTTGCTTAACACGTTTAGTTGCTGTCATAATAAGTCCTATTCATCCTCAATAATCGTAGCCGGATGTGTCGCGGCTTCTGTTATGTTATGAGTTCGAGATATTGCTGGCCGTGGCATATCGAATGAGCCGGCGATTGACCGGTATAGATCAATCCGGCGTCCAATTAGCGTACGTTGAGTTGTGACGACGTTGCGTTCCAGCGCCTGCAGGGATTGTAGCGATTCAAGCACGCGGATATAATTGGCCTGCCCCTTAATGTAGCGTTCGCGGTTGCGCTGATAGGTTTCGCGCGCCAGCCCAAGCTGGAGATTGAGGCTATCGAGAAGCTGCGTCTGCTGCCGCTCCTGTGTTAAAGCCGCTTCGATGTCCCATAGGGCATCCAGAATCGTTTGGCCCCATGTGTGGATGCGTTCCAGGACAACGGCCTGTTGGCGCTGCACTTCCGCTTTGCGCCGGGCACCGTCGAAGAGCGGCTGGATGGCGTTAGCGGCCAGATTGGCCAGCCAGTCATCGAATAGATCATGTACCGACACGGCCGATGTCTCCACGCTCGCTGCAAGACTGATGCGTGGATACTGATCCGCGACAGCGGCGGCCAGACGTTGATCCGCGGCCTGCAACTGTCGGAAATCCCGCCGCACATCGGGTCGGCGCCAAAGGACATCGGCAGGGACCCCAAGTTTGGGCATGGGCGGTAAATCCGGAAGGGTAATAGAGGTTTGTTGCCAGGTGAGTTCAGGCTGGTTTCCAACCAGAACCGAGAGCTGGTATTGCAGCAATTCTTCTGTCTCTTCGGCTACGATTAACAGCCCTTCGGTCGAAGCGACCAATTGGCGTTGTCGGAGCACGTCGGCCGCCGAGGCCGCACCTTTTCTG
>DAOVMB010000052.1 GCA_030630905.1 Sedimentisphaerales bacterium | reverse complement strand
GTATTTATATTCGGTTTAATATCGAGGGCTGTTTAACAGACAAATGCAATTCTCGTATAAGCATCAAATAAATGGTGGTCTTTTCGATAAGACGTCCCATAAGTGTTCCTGATATATGCCGAAAGGGCTAATCCGATAGAGCAAAATTGCCTCATTTTCTACGGGTGTATCCGGCAACGAAAATGTTTTTGATTTATGCCTCACAGGCAGTACAATCTCGTCAATTGTTCTTGTCTATTTAAGGCTTCTGCAAAATTGAAGTTAGGCATATATTATTTTAGAAAACCTTCTTTCAGGATTTTCTAAAATTATTGAATGCCTTGTGATGAGGAAATTTCGTTATGTGTATATATTTGTCCCGGCCGGACATCACTGAGAGGGAAATCGAGGCAGTTTGTGCCGTGCTTCGCAGCCCTAATCTTTCGCTCGGCCCCAAACTCGGGGAATTCGAGCAGGCTTTCGCCGAGTACGTCGGCATGAAACGGGCTGTTGCCGTCAATAGCGGGACGAGCGGCTTGTTTTTGTGTATGTTGGCGATGGGGATTGCACCGGGTGACGAGGTTATTACCACGCCGTTTACTTTCGTATCTTCGGCTACGTCGATTATGATGGCCGGCGCCAGGCCGGTCTTTGTCGATATCGATCCGGTCAGTTTGAATATCGATCCGGCTAAAATCGAATCCGGGATCACCGAAAAGACAAAAGCCATTTTGCCGGTCGAAGTCTTCGGCAATCCCGCCGGCTTTGATACTGTATGTGAAATCGCCCGAAAACACGATCTTTCGGTCATCGAAGATAGCTGTGAGGCGCTCGGTTCGACTTTGAAGGGAAAAAAGGCCGGGACGTTCGGCACGATGAGCGTTTTCGGCTTTTATCCAAACAAGCAGATTACCACCGGCGAAGGCGGCATGATTTTGACCAACGATGATGATCTGGCGGAACTATGCGTATCGCTTCGCAACCAGGGCAGAGGCAAAGGCATCGGCTGGCTGGCACATGAAAGACTGGGCTATAACTACCGGATTAGCGACATAAACTGCGCGCTCGGTATTGTGCAGCTATCGAGAATCGACGAAATCAAGGCCAAACGCAGGCAGGTTGCGGAATGGTACCGGGAAATGTTAGCGGACGACGACCGGCTGATCGTTCCGGCCGAGCCGGCCGATTGCGATATGAGCTGGTTCGTCTTCGTAGTCCGGCTTACCGATGGTTTCACCGTAGAACAGCGAGACCGGATTTTGCAGCGGATGCAAAGCCGGAATATTCAGGTCAGCAATTATTTCCCTCCCGCGCATCTTATGCCGTTTATAGCGGAGAAATATGGCTATAACGCCGGCGATTTCCCCGTTGCCGAATCTGCGAGCGAAAGCACAATCGCCCTTCCGTTCCATAATCATCTGACAAAAGACCATCTCGCCACTGTCTGTAGCACTTTGAAGCAGTTATTAGTGGAATAAACACACTTTTTCCGCATTTTCCGTTTGGCATCTGTTGTTTTTCATACTATTAATTTAATAGAGAAAAACACAATAGGCCAGCTGGGGGGGACCGGCCATAAGATGGTTTCTTTAGGAAGGGAGAATCTTTGTGAAAGGCTGGAGAACCAAATTCATTTTCCTGCTGATTGTCTATTTTGCCGGCTTTGCAACTGCAATCTATATGCTGGCACCCGCACCCGAGGGCGATGTCCATCAGTCTTTCGATAAAAATTCGGCCTTGGCGGGCTTTCAATCGGAAGAGTTCGCAAAATCTTTCAATACCGGGATACACAAATGCCTTGCTTTCGGTAAAGATGCCGCCTGGCGTACGGCCGAATTCATAAGAGAGAAACTGAAGGAGATGCGCGAGACGTAACGCGAAACACGCGATCAGCGTCATGAGAACTGCCTGAGCTGCTTATTGAACATTCGCAATTGAACATCAAGCGCACTGAGCACCCAGTCGATGTAGTGCAGCGTATGGGCGGGCTGACGGTGCCCTTCGTTCATCAAGCCATCCTGCACGGTTCTTATAAACCGGCTGATCATCTGGTGGCTTATTTCCGTCGGCTCGACTGCCCATTTCTTCAATTCCTCATATTGATGCTGCAATCTTCGGTTATTCTTTAATTGTTCGGCAGTCAAATATTCGGCGGGATTGTACGATATCTGCAAACCCTTCAGGCACAGGATTAACGGCTCATAATTTGCTCTTTTTTCCAGTCGTATGAATTTATACTGCTGGACGTGCGTAGTTGCCTGTGCCGGGAGTTTGTTAGCTATATCGTCCCCACCCAGATACCATCTGCGCTTACTGGTTCTGGCAAAGACGAGTTCTTCACCATACTCGTATTGTTTAATCTCGTCATATCCCATCCTTGAGACCCACAGCCCGCCTGTGCCCTTGCGCTCCGGACCGCCGCCGAGTGCGAGCAGACACTTGACAAAACCGAGCGGCAGAATCTTCTGGTTGTCGCGCTGGCTTTTCCGAAGCTGGAGAGACAGATGCAAACTATGTGGGCGGACATTATAGAAATTTACAATCTCATTTATTAACTGATTAAGCAGCCAGGGATCGGCGGTTGCCGGCCGAGACAGTTCACCTGCGATATTCAGTCTGCCCGGCGCAAGCTCCAAAAAGCCTCTCCGCCGTGCCTGGTTGGTTGAGCCGGTGTGGTCGTCAATATATCCGCCGAGCTTCCAGCTCAAAACTTCCAGGCGAAAATCATAGAAGTATTTGAATCCGTCATATACGGAGTCAAACGCTTTTTGGATGCTTCTTTGCGGCTCGACAGCCGCCGCCCCGACATTACTCAATTCGATCTCAATTCCAAGCGGAATCAGTCCGGGCTGAAGATTCGAACGAATTCGAGTCAGTTTTGCCTGGGCCACACGAGGATCAAACATGCTTTTTGAAGCACGTACACCGTATTTAACATAGTCAATAAGATCGTTTCTATCACAGGGCATTGTCTGGAGACATTCGTCAACTATCAAATTAACAGCGCTTTGGTTTGCATTTATCATTTGCAGAGCCGCCAGCAAACTGATCGCCCGGTTGTAGTATCTTTCTGAAGTGCGTATACGCTCAAGCTCGAAGCGGTATCGGGACTGGATTTGTTCTTCGAGCTGATTGAGCAGAACCTGTCTCACAGCTAAAGCCATGTAATTTTTAATAAACGGCTTTGCCTGTTGATCATCGCACAGGTGTTTTATGCTTGGCCGGGGACGGTCCAGCTCATGCTCAAGAAAATAATCACTTACGGCATCAGTATGATAATGACTCATCACCAGGTCACGTTCTGTTGTTGCGAGCAGCTCTCGATCGGCTCGGCGTTCCGACTCGGCGTCAACCGTTCGTTCGCCGGGACGAGTACGTCTTTTGATGAATTTCTCGATGCGTTTCCGAAGCCATAGTTCGTGTATCAGGTTGACGTGGAATCTGTCACCGAAATGTTTTTCCATCGAGTCGTGAGTAACCAGGTAGGCCTGGGCCTCGATGGAACCGTTTGCGGTGTTAACTTGAACGGTATCTCTCTCGTAACGCTTGCCTTCATACCTGTCGATTCCAGCCATCGCCACGGCAGGAACATCATGGATTACAAAACCTTCTATTCTCGAAGATGGCGCTGCAATGGCATAGTAATAGACATTGTCCGGACTGACCCTTCGATAGCGAGGCAGCAGAGCAGGTTCGGCAAAAAGGGTCTTATTGTCGATTTTAGATGCTTTTCTGGCAAAACTCGACCCACTGACTGATTGGAAGATTCTTCTGTCCCGCAGTGAGCCATAGATAAATAGATTTACTTTTCCTTCGTTCATAACTTATATATTGCACTTCGCATATCATATTTAGTTTCAGCTATCAATTCCCGCTCCGGATTCGACTTTGCAGCTTAATTAGCTCTTTGAAAGCACGGAGAATCACTCGTAAACTCGCACCGGATTGTTCGCCGGCCGGCCGCGGATAATGATGCACGCCTTTCTGGATTATCCGGTACCCTTTGCGGGCGGCCCGCGCCAGGATCTCGGCATCGATCAGAGCGCCGGTACTCGACAATTCGATTTTATCAAATATCTCCCTTTTATATAACTTGAAAGCACAGTCAATGTCGCGGATTTTCAGGCCGAACATCATGCAAATCAACTTTGTCCAGCACCAACCATTGATTTTGCGGATTATCGAGTCCTGGCGATTCAGCCGGTAGCAACTGACAATATCGTATTGCTCCATCAGGTCAAGCAGCGGCGGCATTTCGTTAATATCGAATTGGCCGTCGCCATCGGTGTAAAAGACAAGCTCTTTTGTTGCCGCTTTGAAACCGGATTGCAGCGCAGCTCCGTAACCAAGATTAGCTTCATGATGCACCACATTTACCCTGCCGTCTCGTCCTGCAATCTCATCGGCGATTTGCCCGGTGCCGTCAGAACTGCCGTCGTCGATGATGATTACCTCAAAATCAGCGTTGAGTTTTTCCATGACATCGAGCGCCTTTTCAACGGTCCGGCCAACATTTTCCTGCTCATTGTAACAGGGGAAAAAAACGCTGATTGAAACCATTCACCACCTCTTGCCTTTATGTATACTCGCCATTTCAAGTAAATATTCATTTTCCTTGCCGGCATAAAAGTTCACAAGTGTTGTGTCTCCCCGCGACTGGGCGAGTTTCTTCAGATGGTAGCACGCCAATCGTACGGCTTCAACTTTATGCCGGTAACCATCCTGCTTAGCCCAAATATTTTCTTTTTCAGTAAACTCACCGAAATAATCCAGGCAAAACTTATTAACCCCGGGACTTAGTTCGACGAAGTTCGTGGCCATAAGGAGTATTTCAAGAATGGTGGTCGGCATCGGATTTAGATTAAATGCCTTTATAGCAAAATCAAGAGCCTTCTTTTTTTCCTCTATGCCCGGACGATAACGAAGCCAGCTATGGGCGCTTATCAGGTTCTTGTGGTAATCATCTGGATAGATGGTTTTTCCGTTAAATATCCCGTCGAAAAGTTCTTTGCCCCGGGGCGTTCTTATGTCAACGAACAACTTTTGCCTGTTATTGAAAAACACGACCGGCCAATTGGGATTCCGTTCAAATCCTCTTATCGTGTGATAAGAACTTGCCTGGTCGGGATCATTGTATACGGCAGATGGCATTAAGACGACCCAGACGTTACGTTTTTCAAACTCATCACTCATGGACTGCCCGAGTTTGACATAATCGTCCGGAGTCAATATTTGTCCTAATTTCTTTCCAGTCGTCCTCGCTCTTATCTGGGCGGCCTGCATGATCTCATATCCGGTCGAACCAGGGAGCCCCCCGGACATAATATGTGTCCAGATATCAAAAGCTCTGCGGTTATATGCCGCCTGTGCTCTGCCGTCCATGAATAACTGCAGAGGGGTTCGGCCGGTATTCGGATCGGGCTCCTGGCCCCAGGCGATGAAACCGCCCTCAGTCCAGTAGTTGAACATTTTACCTTCCAACTTGTTATCTTTAATGAACTTCAGAGCGTAGAAAGGCTTGGCGTCCGAGGCGGTCATCCGCATAAAAACAGAACTCAGTTTCGGGTCCGAAGGCCACGGATCGAGATAGACACGCTTGAACCTAAGCCCCCACCAAATACCGAAAAACAGGACCGCCAAAGTGCCGGCAACGGTAAAAGATAATTGCAGACTGCGAGGCATGGGAGAAACTTTCAGGCGATTGTCAGCATAGAAGTTTCGACTCGCCGAAATCCCGCGAATGATCTGGTCGATAAACATCGCCGCTACAGGGCAGGCTGCAATCCCGGCTATCGGGATAAACCTGCGAGAACGGATGGCCATATAAATCGTCAGGGCCGCGATAGTGATTACCACCAAATCAATCCGGGGCAATTGATATGTCTCGGCTTGATGATTTTGATTTGCCTCGTCTCGTGCCCTGCCGAGGATTTCTTTCAGGTATGGAAATCCAATCCAGAAAATAATCGAAACCATGTTGAGCATATAAAGCACATCGAATAAATTTCTATAGCTTAATCCGAGGTTACGTTCATACACCGGGCGCCATATTCGCTGCAAACCAAAGAATTGTCCTACGTTCCATAACGGTAGTTCGAACTTGAACGGATTAAAAATCGCTGCCATCAGCACTATAGAAACAAGGGCCGCCAGAATCACAAAGGCAATATTCTCAGGCTTGTATTTTGCCGGTTTGGAAAACAGTGAAGCCAGGGTATGCAGTACGACATAGACGGGCAATATAACAAAAGGATAGAAATATCTGCCGTTATAACCGGCGGCCACATCGCCTGACCATACGGCCAACAGGGTCAATAGAACCGCCAAATAAATGAAATGAACATTTTTATAAATACTCAGCAAGATAATAGCTACGAAGGCCGCACACCAAAAGAAGCTTACGGCATCGAGACCAAGAAGCGAAAAACTGACGAATGTCACCCAGCAGACCAGAACGGATGCCGTGTAGCCAAAGACTGTCGACAGCTTGATGTACAACTTTTTCTGGGCCTCAAGCTCATTCCTGGGCGCTTTGAGGAATCTCGGCCTGAGAAAGCGGGAAAACAGCCAGAGGATCAATAAGCCGATACTGAGAATATAAAGTACTAAAAACGGGAAACCCGTACCAACACGGTTGGTCCAGTCGAAAGCGGACCTCCATTCGTGAATGTCACGCCACCGCTCGGCATGTTTACTGAAACTAATGACGAACGTATGAGTAAGATTCGTCAAATGAAACGGGTTGAACACAATAGTCGCTAAAAAAGCGACGAAGCCCGCGGCCATGGTGTGGTAGATTCCTTTTCGTCCGATGGAAATGAACCTTTTTTTGGAAATGCTCGTTAGAAGGTTAAGACCCACAAAAGGAACGAGCATAATGAAGACGTAGATGTATCCGCCGTGGACATTGCACCAGAAAACGGACAATGGGACGATTAGCCAAATATAAAGTATGTTCCGATACGTCGTCAGCACAAGTATGAGCAGAAAGACCGCTACCAGCATGTTTGAGAAACCCGCCGGGCGGACATCGAGAAACGAACGCCCGATGAACATCGCAAAGCAGGAGAAGACGGCACAAAGCGCGGGATTAGCCCCCAGCAGCCGGCCCGTGTAATAGACGCAAATCACGGTCAATATGTAAATGGCGAAATTCCAATAGACCAGCGCATTCGATGAGAAACTCATGCCGTCTGCATAAGATGATTCGGGCACCAGCGAGTAGAAGATAACATGCGTCAGCCAGTTCTGATTGATCCAGCCGGTAGGATGCCAGTATTTGACTGTCTTGATACCGACTTTGCCTGCAATCCACTGTGCCCAATCGGGCCAGGTTCGAATCTCTTCTTCCGTTGGCCCCGCCTTGTGCGAGTTCGCACTGAACGGCTCGATAGTATCGACGCCGTGATTGACAAAATGCCGCCCGCAGGCCATCGCAACCCAGGTATCGCCGGCGGCGACCATGTGTGAGCATGCATGAACGGTAAAAATTAGCATCGCCAGCCAGCCGATAATTATAGGCCAGCCGGACAAGGCCCCGTGCCTGACCGCTTGTACTGCCTGTTCAGAGACTGTAGATTCTACCACACGTAGCGTAGAGACGCTGCGTTTCTTCCTCTTTACTGACTTAGCCATTCTTGAAGTCTATCTAATCCTTTGGTAATCTGATCGAGCGAACAGGCAAAACTCAAACGCACATTATTGTCACAGCCAAACGGCAAACCCGGAACCAGGGCCACATTGGCTTGTTCCAGCAGTGCTTTGGCGAAATCCATACTGCCGGCAATCTTCGCACCATTAATATTTCGGCCATAATGGGCGGAAACATCAGGGAAACAGTAAAAAGCGCCGGTAGCCTCAGGGCATTCCACACCTTCGATGCCATTTAGCCGCTCGGACATATATTTACCTCGACGCTCGAATTCAACCCTCATCTGCTCGATAGCCGCTGCTGAAGGCTCGCCCAGGGCCGCAATCGCCGCATACTGGCAGAAAGTGACAGGGTTCGAGGTCATGTGAGACTGGAGCCGCCCCATGGCCTTGATGACTTCCAGCGGCCCTGCCGTGTATCCCAGACGCCAGCCGGTCATGGAGTAAGTCTTGCTAAAGCCGTTCAGAGTCAGCGTCCTTTTGAAAGCATCTTCGCTTAACGAAGCAAAACTCACGAATTTCGTATCGCCGTAGATGAGCTTTTCGTATATCTCATCTGAAATGACGTACACATTTGTTCCTTCGAGAACCTTCGCGATGGCTTTGAGTTCGTCCGGCGTATATGTAAATCCGCCCGGATTGTTGGGCGAGTTAATCAGCAGCATGGCGGTTTTGTCCGTGATTGCCGCTTCCAACTGTGCCGGCGTGATTTTGTAGCCGGTACTCTTATCGGTTTCGATAATCTTTGCCGTAGCGCCGGCAAGCTTTATCGTCTCAGGATACGTTACCCAGTATGGCGTAGGTAGAATCACCTCATCGCCAGGATCCAGCACAGCCTGCATCGCCTCGTAAACCGAGTGCTTGCCGCCGATATTGACGATGACCTGATCGGCAGTATAGTTCAGACCGTTTTCCTTCCGCAGCTTCTCGGCAATGGTTTTCCGCAACTCGACGATACCGGCTGCGGCAGTGTATTTCGTCTGGCCGGCCTTCAACGACTCAATAGCAGCTTCTTTGATATAATCGGGCGTATCGAAATCCGGTGCCCCGGCACCGAAACCGACCACATCCACACCTTGTGCTTTTAATTCCTGTGCTCGCGAAGTTACAGCGATTGTTGCCGAAGTCGGCACCTCCTGGGCTCGTTTACTGACTCTCATCTTCCTTTGTACCTTTCAAATTCCAACCTTATTCGTTCATGTAGGCAATTATACTTGATTATTCATAATATCTTAGCGTAGCATTAAAACCAAAATCAGAAAGTCAGTCAAGAAAATTGGGCAATGCTCCAGGGCAAAATCTTCAGTGTTAAATCTTGTAGTGGGATTTTTCAGCCTTTTTCAGAGTGGATTGATATATCGCATTATCCAGGTAATATAGCGGATGATTTTTCCCATGCCTTGATGATAATATTTACCGGCGGCCGGTCAAGCCTCAAATTGCTTAGCCCCCAATTTCACATTGGGGGTTCCGTAGCTTTATAGATATCAGTCTTGCGCTTAGTTAATGGCCGCAATATGTCCGGATGAGTTATGCCGGTAAGATCACACAAGCCAACTTGGCGGCCGAACATGTCTCCAAGCTCCTTCTCCAATCCAAAGTAGCACATGCCGTACTGCTTCGGATCCATCGGTAAAAAAAACTCCACAAGAAAATTTATTTCGGCATCTTCAGTGCCGACGTTCTCCTGGTCGTAAGATGAGCCGTGCAATCCGAGGTATTTCACATTATGTTGCTTACAGAGATTGGCTATTTCTTTGCTATAGTCTCGTTCACTGTTAATCATTAAGCACTTTTCCGATAAAGGTTTTAAGGGCTGGGAGATCATTTTTACAGGTATCCCATACCACCTTCGGATTAACACCAAAGTATTTGTGAATTAATACATTTCTCATTCATCCTTCATAGACAACTTCAGTTTCTTGAAGTACCTGATTATTAAAATATTTGAAAGTCTAAATCATGTAAAATAAACTGTCAAATAAAATGGGACGCAGACATCGG
>DAOVMB010000129.1 GCA_030630905.1 Sedimentisphaerales bacterium | reverse complement strand
GAACCTGAGCCAGAGCCGGAACCATAAGCCGGATTATATGTGTAGCAGTTGAAGCTAAGGATTTGTAACGCTTCGGGGCCTATACCGATTCGATTCGGTATAGGCCTCGACGAATTATTTCACTCACACATAATCATTTCTATGACTAAGCAAGAAAATTAGATGTTGTAAAAAGAAGAAAAATCCTGTAACATTTCTGCCGGAGTTACGTATTATTCAGATGGACTATGTAAAGTGGCGTGTGAGCACGGTCAACGAACTTGTCATAAGTTGAGGTAAGAAAATGCGAAACAAAAACTGCATTGCGCTTGCTATCGGAATTGGCCTCTTTGGAGTGTTCGCAATATTAATTGCATTGGCGGCAGTGACAGCGAACAATCCGGAGGTCGCACGGGATGAAGAAGGTGTTATGCCTGCCACCGTGAAGTTTACGGTTTACGGATCCGTCCACCTGCCGGAGACGATTAGCCGCTTCGAAGCTGATGGTGCAAAAGGCCTTGTCACGATAAGGCGCGGCAAGAAGGTGGGGCGATTGCCGGTAGGGCAGTATCGTATCCGTTCCTGGAAGACCGAACGCAAAGACGATGACGGCAATACCTGGGCATTGACCGGCCGATATTTCGGTCAGGAAAATATATTCGGAGTCAACAATGATAACGAGACCAGGTTGGATGTGGGCGAGCCGATCATCGCCACCGTAGAGGCAAGGAATATCGGTTCAATCTATTCCTTTAATCAAGTAATCAAAGGGCGGCATCAGGAGATCATTGAGCTGAAACGCAACGGTTCTCGACCGCAGCCCCCGAAACTTCATATCAAAAATAAGAACGGTTCGTACGAGCGAACTTTCAGCTTCCATTATGGGTGAGGCGGCACCTGTTCGCTCTCGTGGCGAGAGCCGGAAAACGTAGCCGGACCATTCACGGCGACAATCGAAGTGGCAGGGCCATTCAAAGTCGAAAGCAAGCTGTACACAATCGGGTTGTAAGCTATAATTCGCATTTGTAATTGTATCAGCAAATGCTTCTCGAACCAGGCCACAAGGACTTGGGAGGCATGTTTGCCGTCTTCGCCTCGGAATCCATGCCCGGCACGAATGGCTGTCCCACCGAAAAACCAGAGGAAACAAAGTCACAACTGCAATCAGCAGGTACCTTATCTTTACTCCTTGTCGAAGAAAGAATCTGCGTGCTTTACACTATACTGCCGTCCGTTTGGCAGATGACGGCTGACATGGAATCAGGGACCCCAGTTGGTGTTCGGTTCTCTTATGTCGAGTTCTTTGATCCAGGCATTGCGAAACAGCACTTCATGGCCCTCACACTGTAGCTTAAGTCCTCCGGGCACATCGGTGATGCCTGTTCCGCCCTGATTGCCTCCGTCGATGCCGGAGTTTTTTCCGCCCCAGACCTTTTGGATTTTGTGGTTCGTGTGTGCCCTAACTCCGTTAAAGAAGGTAGTCACCATTGCTTTTTCGGTGAGCTTTCCCTCCTTGAACCGGGCGGCACGGAATTTTGTATCGTAAGCGTTCCATTTTCCCGTGCCGTTATAAGCGTGGTATGGGCCTGCCGCCTCGTTAATCACGGCGGCCATTCCATGCTTTTCGCTGTCGCCGTCCAGGATCTGTATCTCATAACGATTTTGCAGATAAATCCCGCTGTTTCCTCCCTTGTGGGGAACCAGGAATTCAATATGCAGCCGGAAATCCCGATATTTCTTTTTCGTAACAATGTCTGCGGCGCCATACTTACCCCCGGCGCCGGCGGGATCGGTGCTTGCGATGACTTTGCCCGGATTCACGGGATCGTCGACGATCTTCCACTTGATAGGCAAAGACGAGGCAAATCGCGGACCTTCCCAATACGTCCATTTTTCGTCCAGCATTTCGCGAGTTCCGTCGATCAGGACCTCGGCTCCTGGCGGCGGCGATGCTCCAACGCCGATCTCTCCAGCGGTGCTGGAAAAGGTATTGCGCCAAAGTTGCAGGGGCCCCATGTCCCAGCTTCGGGCCGTGACGATGTCGATGTCACCGTCATTGTCGATGTCTCCGGTCTTGGCTTTATAGGCGCTCGCAGCAGCTATCGGCTGTTTCCGCCAGGTGAGCCCCTTGCCTTCGTTTATAAACACACATATCTCAGGATTCTTCTTTCTGATTAGGGTGGCCGCGACGATATCAATATCTCCATCCAGATCAACATCATCGCCTCGAAGGGTATGGCAGTAATCGACAACGCCAACCTCGTGTTTGGTCCAGGCATCGGGACCGCCCTTAGGATTAGCCGATTCATACCATGCAACGGTAAAACCGGTCTTTTCCGAATGCGATAGAATCACATCGACTTTGCCGTCATTATTCAAATCTTTGACATCGGCCATGACGCTGTGATCCTGCCAGCCGCCCGTAATGTCCTTGTACCACGCCGGGTCGATATCATGTCGCTTCCAGGTATCTCTGCGAGGGCGCCGGGGATTCTCCAGCCAGAACCCGTTCATCACCACATCGTAGTCACCGTCTCCGTCGACATCGCTGATTATCATCCCTTCGCGTTCGGCATTGTCGGTATTTACTTCGATCCAGGAATCGGGCGACTCCTGGAAATAGACGGCGAATTTGTGCTTTGTACGGACAACCACATCGAGCTTGCCGTCGTGATCCATGTCGTGCACTTCGACATCTTTGACTTCACTGCCTCTTTCAACAGTGGCCAGTTTGTGTTCTTTCCAGCCTGAAGTAGCTTTGCCGCCTGGGTTCTCATACCAGAATACGCTGGCCTCATTGTCGCTGCCTTTGGCCGTGACGACATCGTTGTCACCGTCTTTGTCCAAATCGACGGCAAGCACGCCGTCGCCGAAGATGTGGCCGCTGTCGACAATGCTGTACCGCCGCCAATCGGGATATTTGTACCAGCCGATCTTTCCGTCGTTCTGTTTGCCTCTGTCGCTCGACCATGTATGAACAACGATGTCGTTGAAGCCATCACCGTCGATATCACCGATCGCGGTTCTGCCGCCAATGTTTTCATCAATGACCACATGTTCGAAATCCATTCCATTGACAGTGCTGCCGATGAAGAAGATAAGGGCGATTGCCATTAGTTCTACTGAAATGGTTCTGTGATTCGCGTTTGTCTTCGAAATTGCTATATTTCCCATTGCGTTTCTCCTGACTGGCTCGGGCCGAGTATTCGTTTGTTTTGACGTACTGAAAAAGGATGGCTCTTAAGCCGACATTTCCCATTTACCTTCATAAACGATATTCCTGCACGATATGGTCTTTATGATACCGGCATGAACCTTTGATTACAATGTTTTTGTCATCAAGCCAGCCTGCTTCATAAAGGCCCCATTTTTCACGTTGGCGTATACAATTCTGTGATATGGAACGACCGTTGTCAAGTCGATGATATTCTCCGTTATGAGTTATGCTTTCTACAAACGCGAGTTCAACAGCAGAGCTGCCTATCAGATGCCCTCACAGGCCCAAAGAAATGCTTGCAGTCCTTCGAAAAAAGTACTATGATTATGTGTAACTTAGTGCTGAACTTTTGCGAAATTGAGATTAGGCATACTTTGAAAAGGAAAAATCTTCTTTTTTGATTTTTCCTTTTCAAACAGGAATTGTTTGATAGATAATCACTTACGTTGATTATTTAAGGAAATCAAAGAACGGATTTCCTTAAATAATATATGCCTGATCTCAATTTTGCAAAACTCTTGTTAGTGCCCGAAAAACTATAGCGATCTACAGTGATATCGTCATAATCGCAAGGAGATATGCTGCCATGGCCCATAAGATTGCTTACTCAGGAATCGTCCTTCTATTTCTGATTAACACTCTCTCACCGGCAGTAGCCGCGAGGAGCGATCCCTCAGTGGAGCGGATTGATGCGCTCTCATGGTATGACACTCGCCATCTCGATGTGGAGGGAAAGGGTTGGATAGACACGAAGAGCTTCTACGACCGTCTGCCTGCCAAGGCCGAAGCCGTTGTGCGTGAGCCTGTCTGGAACTTAAGTCGGCATTCGGCGGGAATGTGCGTACGTTTCGTAACTGACGCCAACGAAATCCAGGCACGATGGGAACTCCGATTGAAGAACCTTGCGATGCCGCACATGCCGGCCACTGGCGTTAGTGGCCTTGACTTTTACGTGAAAGACACAGGTGGGAAATGGAAATGGCTTGCCATAGGAAGGCCCACACAGTTCCCCGTTAACTCGGTGACTCTCGTGAAGGATATCCCGAAGGGTAAACGAGAATACCTTCTCTACCTCCCACTCTATAACGGCGTCTCATCGGTTGAGATTGGCGTTCCCGAAGGCTCGGTACTTCGGAAGGCGGCTCCGTATCCCGAAGACCGCAAGCCCATCGTCTTCTACGGCACCTCCATCACCCAGGGTGGATGTGCCTCGCGTACCGGCATGGTTCACACCGCCATCCTGGGACGGCGGTTCCACTATCCTGCTATCAACCTTGGTTTCTCCGGAAACGGTCGGATGGAGCCTGAGATGGCGGACCTTCTTGCCGAACTCGACCCGTCCGTTTATGTCCTTGACTGCCTGCCGAATATGAATGGACAAATGGTCGCCGAGCGCGTGGCTCCGTTTGTCAAGAGACTCAGGGAGGTACATCCCGAGACGCCTATACTTTTGGTCGAAGACAGGACCTATTCCGACGCCTTCTTCGTCCCGTCGCGCCGACAACGAAACGTGGAAAACCGACGAGAGCTGCAACGGATATACTCTCGCCTCAAATCGGAGGGTGTCAAGCACCTCCACTACCTGTCCGGAAACCGGCTTTTGGGGGACGACCGTGATAACCTGGCAACGGTAGACGGCTCCCATCCCACGGATCTCGGTTTTGTCCGCCAGGCCGATGCGTTCTACGAGGTACTCAAGCCAATCCTTCTCGGCAACAACGAACTCGGCACCTCATTAACAAAATAGATGAGTACCATTCGTCATATTGTTCTCTAACGGAGAAACCGTAACGTGGCGACTTCAACGCCGACGGCGATCTGGACGTCTGCTCGAAGCTGTGGCGGCCGATCAAGTCCAACGCCAACGGAGGCAGCAGCCGTTTCTTGCGGTAGTGTGTACTTTTCAAGGGCTAATAACGGTGGCATACAGACCGCTATGATGGTTGCCGACATAAACAGTTCTTGAATTCGAGACGACCAAAGGATAACATGAACGGCTGATATGGCAGAGACTCGTCTTCGACAATTGGGGACGATTTGAAAGCCGCGTTAATAAGTGTACCCAACGTTACTTTGCTGAGGCTCTCATGAAGAAGGCTACTATTCTGTTGTGCGCAGCTACAGGAATTTTAGCGTGCGTGATTTTGTGTCTCTTTATGCTTCGCGGAACCGCTAAGGACACACCCAAGACGATTGCTTTTATCGCCGGCACGCCCAGCCACGGCGAGGGCAGCCACGAGTGGGACCGGGATGCGCAGTTCCTCAAGCAATGCCTGCATGGAGCGGCCAACATCGGGAGTCTGAACATAGTTATCCATTACAACGGCTGGCCACAAAATCCGCGCGACCTGGACGATGCCGACGCAATTGTGTTTCTCTCGGACGGTATTGAGCATCATCCCCTCAAAGTACCGGAACGGCTAAAGAAAATTCGCAAACTGGCCAAACGAGGGGTAGGACTGGCATTCCTGCACTATTCAATCGATCCGCCCGAGGGCGCCGAATCAGATTTCCTGGAGTGGATGGGCGGCTATTACGAGCACGGCTATTCACAGAATCCTATCAACACTGTGAAAGTCTCGCCGGTTAAGAATAGCCATCCCATATCTCGCGGCTGCGCTGGCTATGTGGCTGAGGACGAATGGTATTTCGATATCCGATTTTCAAAGGACGAGCAGCGAGCCGTCCCTATCTTGACAGGCAAGTTGCCGCCGTGGGCGCCTGAAGACAAAACCCTTGCCTGGGCCTTGGAACGTCGCGACGGCGGCCGCGGCTTCGGATTCAGCGGGGGCCATTACCACAAGAACTGGCACATAGAGTCCTTCCGCAAGCTCATCTTGAATGCGATTCTGTGGGTTGCCAAGGTGGACGTTCCCGAGGACGGCGTCTCGTCCGTTAAGCCCTGGCGATTCGTGAGTATCCCGGACTTTCTGAACGTGGACCTAACTTATCCGCAGCCCGGCTGGGAGGATGCGCTCGACTATGTCCTCAAGGCAATTAAGGCGGAGAATCCTGAGTTCGTTCTTGTAGCAGGCGACCTGGTCATGGGATGCTGGCCCGATAAGGAGAGCATCAAGAAGTACGCCGGTATCTATTACCCGGCATGGATCAAGCGCATGCAGGACCACGACCTGAGATTCTATACCGCAATTGGCGACCACGAGATCGGGGACAATCCCTGGCGCGGCGACAAGGTTGAACTGGTCTCGTATTTTAAGCGCCAGTTTCAGAAATACCTCAAGATGCCTCTCAACGGGCCCCTTCGCATGAAGGGTACGGCCTTTTGGTTTATTCACGAGAACACCCTGTTCATCGCTGTCGATGTGTTCGAGAAGGGCAACGGCCCCCAGGGAGGAATTGTAGCCAAGGTCACGGGGCCACAACTCGAATGGTTCGAGCAGGTCATCACCGACAATCCCGGCGTTGAGAATATTATCGTAATGGGCCATACCCCTATTCTGGGACCTGTCCGGAAGGAAAGCTCCAGCGGTCTGATGTTGGAAGGCGGCAGGGAATCGCTTTTCTGGCAGACTATGGCCAAACACGGCGTTGATCTGTACCTGTGCGGTGAGGTTCACGCCATCACTTGTACTCAAGCCGACAATATCCTGCAGATCGCACATGGCAGCCTGTTCGGATACAATTCTAAGATCAATTACCTGGTTGGCACCGTGTCAGCAGATAAGATCGAACTGGAATTGAAAGAGATTGAGATTGTCAACCAGGGCGATAAGCTCTGGCAGG
>DAOVMB010000248.1 GCA_030630905.1 Sedimentisphaerales bacterium | reverse complement strand
GCCGAGGCCAATTCTGCCTTTGAACGAGAGCAGAACTTTTTGCGTTGGCATGGGCCTTCTCCCTATACCCTCTTTCAATTTGGTCGGTCTGCCGGAGATTATCCTGACGATTCTCAGAATGATTGCTCCGATCGCGAGTGCAATGGGCAATATCAGCAACCGGTACCAGCGGAGAACTCTGAGCCTGGCCTGTTTTATCTGCTCGGGGCCGAGCACCTGCCAGCTATCGCGCACGTATGACGGCAGGAGTTTCATTAAAATTCCCTGCTCGGCGGCGGGTTTTTCGGCCGCAACCTCATCGCTATCAGTCGCCGCCGGCTCATTTTCACTGCCGGCCTGCGGATTCTCAAGTGCGGCAACGATTGGCCTGTACAAAAAGGAATACGGATAATAATGAATCGGCGTCCTTTCGACGGCCAGCCATATCGATATCGGAGCGAGAATTACCGCCGCTCCCGCGAGAAGCCATAAAATATCGGCGCCCGTTTTCTTCCAACTGTTGTGCTTTAGCAGGGGCTGTAAAATTAAAAATAAGCCGACCGCTCCAAGCACGGATGTGCCGGTCTCCTTGAACAGCGGCGCGAAACTCAGAAACGCCCCGGCCGGCATCGCACACCACCATTTGCCATTCAACTGATACAGCACAAAACAGCTCATCCCCATTATCATAAACGCGATCATGTGCTGCTCTTTTACATTGCCGAACTTCGCAATCAGCGGGGCCGACAGGTATATCGAAGCAATAATCACACCCACCGCGGCGGGCAGCGTCCCGAACAATCTCCTGGTCACGATAAACATAAGCACAAACGCCGCCGCCTGAAGGAGCATCTGAATCAGCTTCGGGCCGGTCTCGCTGAATCCGAACAGCCGCACGCCCAAAATATTGATCAGCAGCGTCCCCATCTGGGCGCTGGGTTTTTCATCGACGCCGATTCTTGCTCCGTTGATAATATGCTGGGCCGAATAAACGTAACAGCCGCTGTCAAACGGGTCGGGCGAGTTGAACTCGATGTACTTGCCCATGAAAAACGGAATTGCCGCCAGGACTGCCGTAATAATCAAGATGACCGCCGGACTCTTGATATTGAATTTTGAAACCGGCGCCGGCTCGTGGTGTGGCTTATGTAGTTTTTTTGCAGGTCTGTGTTTTCGTGCCGACTTGCTCATTTACTTCTCTCCCTCTTGGTCGGTCGCTTCGAGGATCTCTTTGATGACATAAGTCGGGCGGTTCTGCGATTCATGGTATGTCCGGACCAGCAGCTCGGCCAGCAGGCCCATCAGTATGAACTGGATCGTGGCGATAATAAATACGGCCGTCAGTATCAGCAGCGGATTACCGCTCATATCGTTGCCGTGCGAGAGTTTCTGGTATATCACGGCCAGGCCGAAAAGAATCGAACCGGCCGCGCTGAGCAGCCCGAGGCTGCCAAAGATGTAGATCGGCTTTGTGGAAAACGAGCCGAGAAACTTTACCGTAATCAGGTCCAGCAGAACTTTCCACGTGCGCGCCAGTCCGTATTTTGCCACGCCGGCGGTTCGGGGCCGGTGGTTGACGACCATCTCGGCGATTGTTGCCCCACTCCAGCTCGCCAGGGCCGGGATGAAACGGTGCATCTCGCCGTACAATTTTGTCTCCGCCAGAACTTCCCTGCGATACGCTTTTAGTGTGCAGCCGTAGTCATGGAGTTTGACGCCGGTAATTTTTGAGATCAGCCAATTGGCCATCTTCGAAGGCAGCAGTCTCGTCAGGGCATTGTCGTGCCGTATCTTTCTCCAACCGCTAACCACGTCGAAACCTTCGCCGAGCTTCGCTATCATCTTGGGAATATCCGCCGGATCGTTCTGCAAGTCGGCGTCCATCGCGATGATGATCTGCCCCCTCGCGTGGGCGAAGCCGGCGGCCATCGCCGCGGTCTGGCCGAAGTTCCTGCGAAAGCGAATGACCCTGACCTTGGCGTCGGCCTTCTGCAGTTTCGCTAATACGGCGAAGCTCTCATCCACGCTGCCGTCATCGACGAATATTATTTCGTAGCTGTGCTCCCCGGCCAGAGTCTGCGTAATCTGCTCATACAGCGGGCCGATATTATCCTGCTCATCCAGCAGCGGCACAACTACCGATACTTCCGGACTATCTTTGGCCATACCTTAATCCTTGCATAAATGACTACCATAATAATAGTTATGATATCGGCTGTAAAGACGAACATAAGTAGTTAAAATCCCCGCCGAACGACCGGAAATAACAAGATATTTAGCTTCGTATGGTCGGGCATCTACGTGATGCAGGAATTGGCCTGTGTCATATATAAAAAAAGCCGAGGCGTTTGATGTGTGTATCAAACGCCTCAGTCAGCTAAAATCTTTAGATTTCTCGGTCAATCGATTTTGTGCCAGTCATCAGTCAGTGAATTATCCTTCAGCCAATTTTCCTCCAGCAGCGCCAAATCAAGATCATCTACCAGGCAGTCCCCATTGAGATCGCCCACAATCGGTACGTAGTCCGGCAGCGACTGGGCGGCTTCGCAACTGTCGTTATACACGTTGATCGTCACCGTATCCGAACCCATGTATTCGCCGTCAAAGGCCAGCAACTGCAGGACATATTCGCCCACAGCCGACAGGGTAACACTCGTATCCTCGGAATTGCCGTCCTCAATAACGGCCGTCCCTTCATTCGGTTCACTAACCACCGACCACTGCAAGAAACAAGCTTCTTCATCGGTGACGGTCGCGTCCAGATTCCCTGTTATGGTACCGTCTTGCAGCCAGGTCGCTATATCGGCGCCGGCGTCCACCCTGGGTGGCAGATTATCGACGGTAAAACTGAAGATAGGACCATAGACCGGGTCGGCTTCACTGCCCACATAGCTATCCACGGCCCAGTAGTACCGCGTCTTTGACTGGGTCTGCACGACGATGGAAGCCACGTTCTGCTTGCTGACAATCTGAATTGCCGCCGGATCGGTAAACTCTTGAAGCAGTTTTAAGTCGTCGGTGAAGTAAACGTCGACCGGCACCGGCTCACCGGCCACACACGGGTCAGGTAATGTCCAGCTCAGCACCGCCTCGCCGGGCGCCACTGTAGCACCATCTGCCGGAATCGGATTAAGCAGTGCCGTAGCCGACAACGTCGTCTTGCCTTCGTTCGTGACGTTATAATCAAGGTTGAACCTGCCCTGGCCTTTATAGGTGGTAATCCAGCCGTCGGCGATGAAGGTTTGAACTTTTTCGATATCGTTGCCGTCAAGTATCAGTGTGCCCGTGGTAATATTCATTGAGCCTAACTCGGATGTTAAGCGGAGTTCGGATGCTTTGATAGTGCCGCCGAGGAGGTTCACCGTCCCTGTGCCGGTCCGGCCGGGCACTACCAGGTTGCCACTTAGTTCTATGACGCCGCCCGTCATATTGAGCGTACCGGTGCCGGCCCAGCCGATCTGCAATGATCCGGTGGAAAATAAGCCGCCGCTCATATTCAGAATGCCGTGGCCGGCTAGACTATCCACACCGACGTAGGCCCCGGCAGCGGTTAGCGAACCGCCGCTGATATCCAGGTTTGTGGTGGCCCCGCCATTGCCGACCCTTAGCGTTTCGCATACGGCGGTAATACCATCCTCGATCTCGCAATGCGTGTTCTCCGGATCGTCGATAGAAACCGGATCGATACTGGTCGGGATGGTATCGGTACTCCAGTTGGTTGGCGTGCTCCAGAGCTGATCGTAACCACCGGCGTCCCACATTATTTGCGCCGAGGCATTGTTGAGCAGAACCAGCGGCAACACGAGAGCAATCAAACATGTCATTTTCTTAAACATAGTATTTCTCCTTCATAAAAGAGAGTTAATATAGAAGCGATTAAAGGTGATTTCCGCCTTTATTACGTTATCCGATACGCCTGCGCGGGGCATTTCCCGCCCTGCGACTTGATGCTACCTCCTTCCTTCAGAGACCTAAAAAAGCGTGCCGATCTGGCCGCCACAAGCCTCACTAATCTTACCTTATACGAAATTTGCCGTGTTCAGTCAAGAGAAATCCCCGCTCAATTCCCGCGATTTTTGCAAAAACAAAGACTTTCCTAACTTTGTATGATGGCGGCTTGCCCCACTTTGGCTGATGAGAACGCAGAAATAATCAATAGTCATTAATCAGTAATCAATAGTAAGTGCCTCACCATTTTTGATCTGAGAAATAATCAATAATCATTAATCAATAATCAATAGTAAGGACCGACCATAAGAGACTTAATCCCATGCCTCATTTAGCCGATAAAGGAACTACAGGACGTCTAACCAGTCTTTCGAATAGAGAATTAAGGAGAAACGAAATGAAGTGTAAAATAGCGATCATAGTGCTTTTGCTCTCAGTAACATCGGCAAATGCCCGTATGCAGGATGACTTCGGCATCGGTTTTATTATCGGAGAGCCGACGGGATTTAGCCTCAAGTATTGGCTTGACGAAGAGTGCGCGATCGACGGTGCGGCGGCGTGGTCGTACTCTGAGAACGATTCCTTCCAGCTCCACGGCGACTACCTTATTCACAACTACGATTTGCTCGAAGCCGACGATTTGCCTGTCTATTACGGTATCGGCGCGCGACTGAAGTTCAAAGACAATGACGGCAGAGGGCGCAACCGAAATGATGCGATCTTTGGCATACGGGTCCCCCTGGGCGTTACGTATCTATTTGACGATGCCCCCCTCGACATCTTTTTCGAGCTTGTACCCGTTCTCGATCTTTCGCCGGACGTCGAACTGGACATCAACGCCGCCGTCGGCCTTCGATTCTACTTCTAATAGTTACCAAAATCGTAGAAAATATGGAACGACCGGCGCCGTGAATGTAGGCTGGCGGCTCGCCCCATGTCTTGTCATTCCCGTGAAGACGGGAATCCACAAATTAACCG
>DAOVMB010000137.1 GCA_030630905.1 Sedimentisphaerales bacterium | reverse complement strand
GGTATAGATCCGAAAAAGTTGATAGCTTCGGGCGGCTCGGCGGGCGGACACCTGGCGGCTTGTATGATGATCCCAAAGAGTGTCGAGGCCGATGGCGACGATCTGTCGATCTCGACGATTCCGCAGGCGATGGTGCTGTTCAATCCGGTGCTGAGCTTCGAGAACGAACAGATGCTCAAACGCCTTAACGGCAACAAACAGCTCGCCCGCAAGATTTCTCCGACACGATATCTGGATAAAAATTCTCCCCCCGCGTTGATTCTGTTCGGCACGAATGACCGGCTGAAAATTTTCGGCGATGAATACTGGAAAAAAGCCCACGCCATCGGCGTCCGGGCGGACGAATATCTCGCCGAAGGACAGGGACACGGTTTTTTCAATCGCTCACCATGGACCGAACGAACGCTGGTCACCGTGGACAAGTTTCTCACATCTCTCGGATTCTTAAAGGGCGAGCCGACAATCGAAGTGCCCAAAGAGGCACCCGTCGAACAACGCCGAAGAACAAATACCGCTCGCACCAGGACTCACCCTAATACACGTAAATGGCCGGATTTGTTTGCACATGATTTGTCGAGCGCATCGCTTCGATGGACATGAGCCTGTGGACGAGCGCCAAGAAAAATCCCGACGGCTCGGAGATACCTGCGTGGCTGAACAAGCCACTCGCCGAACACCCGACGAAAGGAAAAATCGGCCTGCAGGGAAAACACGCCGGGGCGCCGATCTGGTTCCGCAATATCAAGATCAGAGAACTAAAGCAGTAATTATTCATTAGAGCCGCATTGATTATGAAACAGGAGTAAATGCCATGCAGTTGTTCAAAAGAACTGCATTAGCCCTCACAAAGCACATACCATACTCGAACCGGGCGGAACGCACCTTAAAGCCAATTATTTACGAGGCCATCATGGATAATAATTAGAGATCATGGTAGCAGTAAGCCGGCTTGGTAATACCAGGCTATATCTATTGCGGCACGGGGGCAGCCAATTCTTTTTGCAGCAAGTCTTCAATTTTCCAGTCGGCTGAACAGGCACCTGGCGGCAGAGGTGCCCCAAAATAGCGTTCGTGAGTAATATCAAGCAGTCTGGAAGTGAGTGATTCAAAAGTATAGCCGGCGGCCCTGGCAGCCAGGACAAAAGTCCCGCCGGCACCCAGGGAGGCCATGGAGTTGATCTCAAGCACAAAAGGGTCTCCGGATGGACTGATTCGGATGTCAACCCGGGCATAATCCTTGCATTGGCAGAGGCGGAATGTGGTTAGTGACAGTTCACACAGTCGCCTCGCCAGGTTTTCGCTGATTGGTGCAGGACATATTTTTGTCGGCTCGTCGGCACTCTTGTGATATTTGTCCTCCCAGGTCATCTGTGCGACTATCGCAGCGGCTCATGACGCGGAAGTTGGGCGTTGGGACACCGGCGTCTCTCATCAGGCTTTTTGCTGTGACCTTGTCCAGCGCCAAAGCCTGCCCCAATGGCCCGGAGCCCGTATAGGGAATCCCGGCCATTTCCAGCATTCCGGGTACGTGACTGTACCGGCTCTCGCCCTGAATGCCGTAGGACATATTGAACACTATGCCGCACGGGTGTTCCGCGTAAGGGTCCGGCGGCATGAATTCTTCCAAGTTTTCGATCAGTTGCTTGTCCCCTTCGAAGTAGGCGACAGTATGTCCGTTGGCCCACAGAGCATCTATGACCCTTTGCACAGATCGTCTGCCATAAGTTTCAGGGCACCGCTGGCCCAATGTGTTAACAATACCCTCTTTGTTGCGATTCCGGACGACTGCGACTTTCATGTAAAGACCTCACACCGATTCCAATACCCACTCACCTGCCGGAGTTTCACGCGAAATCCAAATGAGTTCGACACCCACAGTATCGTCATATAGCTCAGGGCGGTTAAGTATTTCCTCTTGAGTGGCATATTTTTCGGGACTGTTCTCGGACTTCTTTAAGCCGGAGCTAATCCGATACCTTGAGTATCCCGATTGGATCGGCCTTTCGCTTTTGGCGGATTCAGGCAGGACAACAGGCGCAGGTCAAAGAACTCGGCGATAACTACGATGCAACCGATTTGAGAGATCAGTAATTCGGGGTAATATAGGAACATACTGCGCAGGCCGTTGATTTGAGAGAAAAACGTAATGAGTATGGCTACAAAGACAGTCGTTGCCCCACGCCATACGGCCGATTTGACGCCCTCTTTTGAAAGTGTCCGGGCAAAACCTTCGCCCGTCAGGCACAGTGCGATAATCGGAAAATAGGCCAGTCGGCACAGAGACTCTATATCCAACCATGCGCCCGAAAGAAGAACGAGAATCATGATCGAGGCCACCGCGCTGAGAATAACCGAGACTCGTGCAAAGTACGGCAGCCGAATGGCCTTGATCTGAGGGCGGATGGCAACTACTACGCCTACTACCATTGCCAGGAAGACCAGGCCGGGCAGAATCCCAGTTATCTGAAAGGCAATGGCAATAAGGATTGACCGGAATGGGCCTAAGAGCCTGATACCAAGCACAATCCGAAAAAAGACTACCAATGTCGCGCCGAACGGGACAAATAGAATGTACGCTACTCGAGAGTTCATTGTGTTTGGTATGTCGGCTAATGAAAACACCCGCAAAAACAAGCCGGAAGTGGGTAGCATAGACCATTTGCCGATCACCACTAAAAGGGGCAAAGCAAAGAGCAGCCCCAGAACCAGCTTATGTTTACCAGAGAGATTTCCTTTTGAAAGTCTCATAACAACAATGTTCTCCCCCATACCAGATGATTGCTGAGACCCAGGACCGAAACACCTCGACCAGAGTTTCCATGACTGAAAAACTTCTCCGCGATCTCACTATATTATTATATCAGTTAGGCCCAGGATTGTCAAGGATTTTCTCTCTCGCTTCGGCGTTGTCGAGGGGGGCAGCCTCAAAGGGCGAATAGAATCCCGATTTCCGTGACACCATACTTGATTCCAGCCGATGTCGTAGGGTGGCGGCTTGCCCCACCAAATTCTAAACCTGTCCTGAGCAGCGTCGAATGGATTTAAAACTCGAATTGCCAGAACCTGTTCTGAGTGGAGCCAAAGGATACGACATACGCTATACGCAATACGCAATACGATATACGAATTCATTATCAACCACAACTCATCGAAAAATGTACCGGACACCTTTAATTCCCCCGGAGAAACATTGTATACTATGTAAGCCGGTCAGTCGGAGAGCAAATCTCGGGCCGAACAGGATTGGGTGCGTCCCCCTAATTAATTTCGAAAATTGTTGACATTGAGATGAAACTATGGTATCATTCGAATTTAAGCTTGCAGCGGTGTTTCAGTGAAGTGTAAATGGGAAATCCCGGATGTAATAAGCTCAGCCGAGTAGTTGGGTGAATGTCATAGGAATACACAGGGCAAAATACTTTTTAAGAGGCAACAGGATGAGAAAGAAAAAAGCCTTCACATTAATTGAACTACTGGTTGTGATTGCCATCATTGCACTGCTGATGTCGATCCTCATGCCGGCTCTGAGCCGCGTCAAGAAACAGGCAAGGGGAGTCGCCTGTCAGGCGAACCTGCATCAGTGGAGCCTCATCTGGAAGTTGTATTGCGACGACAACAATGGCTACTGGCTCAGTGGCCATTACCGGGGCTCGTCGTCCGGCCAGGGCAGCGGCCGCTGGTGGTTCCGCCCTATGACAGAACTCTACACGGTCGAGGAGAAGATCCGCTGCTGCCCGCAGGCCGCCAAGCCGGTCAAGACTAACAGCACCATCGGCAATTGGGCTTCCCACGCATGGCAGACGGGCGCCTATGGCAGCGACGATTATTATGTGGGCAGTTACGGCCCGAACGGCTGGATGTGTAACATCCCGGCCGGACTGAATTCCATGTGGGGACGCAGCCCTGCCTCTGACCACTGGCGCACACCCGACGTAAGGGGCGCCCACAATGTCCCCATGTTTACAGGCATGTGGTGGGTCGATGCCTGGCCGCGTGACACCGATCCGCCCGCTGAACGCACCACCGCCATCACCGGCACTGTGAACGTCCAGGAGATGCAGCGCGTCTGTGTAAACCGGCACGGCGGATTCCAGAACACTGTCTTCTGTGATTGGTCTGCACGCAAAGTTGGACTCAAGGAGCTCTGGACCCTCAAGTGGAATAAGAGTTTCAACATCGCCGGCTCCTGGACTAAAGCTGGGGGCTGCCAACCCAACGACTGGCCACAATGGATGAGAAGTTTTAAGGATTACTAAACAGTCTTTCAAGCTCCTGCAAAACTCGCTAAATCTCGCTTTTTCCTCTCCCTCCGCATTGCAGGGGCTTTTTTAAAAATACGTAGGGGCCACTCCGCTCGGTCTATTACTTACTAAGGGAATGGTATCAGTCACCACAATTGAGTGACTATTTTTGTTCGAACCGCAGATACCGTAGAATTGCCGATCTGAGTGAGGCGTGAGTGTCAGCATGTCATCAACCCTCCACAGCCGACTTTCTCTTACGAGACTTTTTGGCTGGTTTGTATGGAATAGACGTCGGGGTATTTGCTGGCGACCCAGTCCATGTAATGTGGGATGGTGAGTGCGGCTACCAAATGGCACAATGCCATTGATAGTTAATGCAAAAAGAATTTGTTAAAAATTTGATTTAGCTCAACTTGGCTGGCTTTTATGAAGGATTTTATGCGACAACGAGTACTTGCTAAAGTTATCGTTGGGGTCGATTATTTCTTATTGACAAGTTTAATTTTTTGCCTATAATCTTTTAAGAACCCAGCCAAGTTAATTATTAACTATTGTGATAGTGAAAGGACTACTAATGCAGTGTAAAAATTTATTAATAATTAACGGGCTTGTCATTTGTATCTTAATGTTCACCACTGTCGGTCAAGGTTCGGAACCAAAATGGCGTCCTCTTGCTGAACAAGAAAAACTTTCTATTTTAACTGAGATAACTGAGAGTTTACAAAAATTGAAATCTGTTGGTGTAAGTTTTGAGTGGAGCGATGGAAAACTCAATAAAAACGGCACAGAAGAGATTACAGGAGAATACAATTACTTTATAGTTTTTGATGACCATCGACACTATCTTAAACAGGGCTTGAAACAGATATCCGAGCTTGATGGGGCCACGAATTCTGAAGAATCAGGTTTTGCACCCATTGTTGAACGAAGTTGGAACGGAACTCTAATGCGAAGCTTGGACTGTAGGTCGAGTACAGGTAGTATCCGTGGCGAGGTTCCATATTTAACGGCTGACGAAGTAATGCCCTTTTCAATAATTGGTCGTGATCATTCAGGGCAATCGTGGATAAAAAGGTATCAAAATCGTGATGTTACTGGAATTGACTATGATGTGGCAATTGGTGCCGAAAATGAAAATCTTATCAAGGTAACTGAACGACCCAAAAATCTTACATCGATATACGCACGACAAACATTTATTTTTGATCGAACAAAAGATTTTGCTATTACTCGTTGCTATCTTGAAAATGTTTACCAAGATGATGATAAGATCCATCGTCTCTCTGATATTCGCTTCGAGGATTTTAAGCAAATAGATGGGGTTCACATCCCCTTCAAAATATCTCGGATAGCAAAGTCCTCTACATTTGATCTTACGGGTGTTCAATACATCACCGTGAAAGAGGTGACAGTTAATGATAAATCTCATGAAAAATTCCTACGCGACTTTACTTTTCCAAGGAATACAAATATCTATGACTATATCTTAGCCACGCCGATACGTATAGGTGTGGATAGTGATGAACTTGAAAATATACTGAAAGAAGGGTTACAATTGGCAAAAAAAGAGATTGGTCAAGGTGTTACCAATTCTATTGAACATCCATATCAGGGAGATACAGAAAAAAATTAACCGAAAATTTGATACAAAGCGATTTTAACGAAAATAAAGGTGATCCGGCAATAGCTAAAGAACAAGAGGATGGTGTACATATTCCCTACTTGATTTCTATAGTAATAATCCTCATTTTGGCTGTGGTTATAGGAATTGTTCTAAAGAAGCGATTGAATGGTCATAGTGCCTTTATAATAATCTGTTGTTTTATGTTGTTTGGCTCAAATGCATTTGCAGAAAAAACAAGAAACTATCAGTTATACAGTCCTGATCTTCTGGATGATTTAATTCCTGAGCATCGAGCGATTTATGAAAAAGATTTGACACGGTTGTGTGGTATTAATTGCCTGTATCAAGTTTACCTCTGGATAGATGACCAGCCAAAGTACCGCTATCGTAACCTTATGAAGATGGTGGACTACATCGATGGAGTAACTATAGAGGAATACTAGGGAATACTAGGGACAGCCACCCATTGTTTTCTTGACACCACACTTAATTAGCCATTGCCAAGACTGTCTGAGTTGATCGAAGGGAGGTTCACGCCAATTCCAGCCGACCTTCTTTGTCAAGATTTACACCGATTTTTATCTTTTTCTTTTCACCATGTCTATCTCTGTAAATCCTGTCTACTTTAAGTTGATTATTGCTTATCCAAAGCACGCAATACTCACTACGCAATACGAACAAAGCCTGCCCTGAGCCCGGTCGAAGGGAACGCCGTCTCACGGAGATTTATTTGGAATTTTCTTGATTTTTTGATAAAATTTAGTATAATACCAAACTAAATGATTATTGATTAATGATAATTGATAAATGATAGAACTAAAAAGACAAAAGGCAAATACAGAATACAG
>DAOVMB010000314.1 GCA_030630905.1 Sedimentisphaerales bacterium | reverse complement strand
GAAGCCTTTCAAGAAAATTGACCAGATTCAGTATATTATCGATTACCTCTCACAGGCCGGGCACAGCCGAAGGGCTCAGGCCATAACCTGGATGCCGACGGCAGATCCGCCGACGGACGATCCGCCCTGTCTTCAGAGAATATGGTGCCGCCTGCTGGCCAACGAAGCGGGCGAGCTGTCACTCAATATGAATACACACTGGCGCAGCAGGGACCTTTACAAGGCGTGGTTCATGAATGTTTATGCTCTGACCGACCTTCAAAAGAAAATCGCGGACGGCATCGCCGACAAACGAGGCGAGCCGGTGAAGGTCGGCAGGTATGTCGATATCAGCGATTCGTTGCACATCTACGGTAGCTACTTCGACGAGGTCGAGCCCGAAATAGAAAAGATGCGTCAAAGCCCATTTACGGAGCGATCGTGGCAGAGCACTCACCCGGCTTTTGAGATGATGACAAACGAGGCAAGGGAAAAGCTCGCACAGGACCCGGACTGGTACGCAAAAGCAAGAGGTGGTTAGGTCGAAATTTTATTAGAAACTTTTAAGCGCGATACGAAAGGCGAAATATGGCATTGATTGTGAATGGTGAAAAGATTGAGGATTCGGCGGTACGGCAGGAAGTTGAGCGGCTGAGGCCGGATTATGAGCGGGTGTTTGCCGACCAGGACGCCGAAGAGCGAGAGGCCCAACTGCTCGACTGGTCTAGAGAAAATGTGATTGAAAAGCTCTTAATCAATCAGGAGGCGGAAAAGAACGGCGACAAAATTCCACCTGAGCAGGTTCAGGCCGCTCTGGCGAAACTCAAGGAACAATACGACGACCCGGAGCAGCTCTACAAAGACTTCGACGCCGAAAACGACGAGCAAATAAAGAAAGACATCGAGAAGCAGATGAGAGTCGAACAGAGGATCGGCCAGGTCTGCAAAGACATGCCGAAACCGTCTCAGGCCGCCATCCGTAAATATTACGAGGAAAATCAGGAACAGTTCAAATCGGGCGAGCGGGCCAGGGTGGCTCATATCGTCAGATATGTAAACTGGCAGACGGATGAACAAACTGCTTATGAGGCGATAAGCAAGGCACACGAGGAATTGAAAAGCGGCGTGGCTTTTGAAGTGGTTGTTGATAAATATACCGATTGCGCCGACAGCGGCGGTGACTTAGGCTTCGTCATGAAGGGACAGATGGTAGAGGAGTTCGAGGACGTGGTTTTCAATTTAGGCGCCGGCCAAGCCAGTGACATTTTTCGCACCCGTTTCGGCTTTCATATCGCAAAGGTATATGCAAGAGAGCCGGCGGCAGTGGCAAGCCTTGAAGAAGTAAAAGACCGGATCACGGACGCACTCAAAGAACAGATGCGGTCGGAAGCGATTGATAAGTTTATAGATGGGTTGAAAAGCAAGGCCAAAATCGAAGATGTATAAACCGGCCGGAACAAGATGAAATGCCGTGCATATAATGCATGGAGGAGCTTTCGTTTTATCGGGCTGAAAAAAAGTCGATAAAGTGTGTGTCTCGATTTGGCTTTCGAGGTTTTTTATAGTAAACTTTAAATGTAGCACGAAGGAAGGAGTTGGCGGAGTAGAAACAATGCTTTCACAGGACGTGAAAGCTTAGTACCAGACCTGAGGGGGGGTTGTATAAGTTTCTTTCCGAGTTGGCCTCTGCGTTCTCTGCGCAGAGGCTTTTTTAGTGTGCGAAAATCTTTTTCTCCGTTTTTCCCCCGATCGAATTTTGAAGGATTCTACGTATCATTGACCGCGAAAGCAGGAATCCTTGCTTTTATTGCATTTATGGATTCCTGATACCCGAATTTGCAGGAATAAGCTTTATAAAATGGCTGGCTGCGGTATGTTCAGGTTGGGACGTTACTTAAATCCAAGACCGCCTTAAAGCAATACGTTAGAGTTCTGTAAGGCTCGCTAATCCATAAATTGGAACCGGAAAAATTTAGCAAAATTAAGCCAAATTTTCTTTGACATACTATATATTGTTGTTAGGATGCATGTGATATTCTATATATAGTATTAGCTTAATGAGCTTTGAGGAGTGGATTGCCTGTGGTTGGTAATGGAGTCTGAGTAGAAATATCCGGATGAAAAGCGTTGGTTAACAAATGTATCTCGAACGCAAGATGCAATACGAGATGCGAGAGACGAAATGAAATGTCCCTTTTGTAAGGAAGACCGGGATAAGGTTATTGATTCGCGTTCGAGCGATGGCGGCAGGGTAATTAGACGTCGTCGGCAATGCCTTGTATGCAGGAAACGTTTTACTACCTACGAGAAGATCGGTGAGGGTTTCAAACTCTATGTAGTAAAGAAGGATAACTCGCGGGTTCCTTATGACAGGGACAAGATCGTCACCGGTTTGCAGAAGGCCTGTTATAAAAGACCTGTTTCGGCCGAGCGGATTCGGCGAATCGCCGACAAGGCCGAAGAGAATATTTTTCGAAATTTCGATAAGGAAGTTTCATCGGCTTTTGTCGGCGAAAGCGTGATGAAACAATTACGCAAAGTTGACAAGGTGGCATATATTCGCTTTGCAAGTGTCTATCGTGACTTCAGGGATGCGGGCGAATTGATTAAGGAAGTCAGCAAGGCAATTACCGAAGTGGAGCCGGTTGCTCAGCCGACGCTCTTTGATTAGTATTTGGCTTTGACAATATTGAGATTTAGTGGATTTTGCATGGAGGCATAAGGAAGGTGATACAGACACAGCTCAAAGTTATAAAAGCCGATGGCAGTATTGAAGAATACCTGCACACTAAAGTCATGGGTACTATCAATAATGCACTCGGCGAGGTCGACCAGGCAAATATAGATATTGCGGAACAGTTTGCCGAGGTGGTGACGTTTTTTCTTTACAATCAATACAATCGCCGGACCGTCACCAGCGGTGACATTTTTTCCATGATAAAGGTGATTCTGGCGGCTACCGGTTACGGGGATGCCGCCGTGGCGTTGAGCGAGCATTATTTCGGGCGTAAGCTTAAGCGTTCCAGAATCGAAGTTGTCCCTATAGATGTTCAGGATTTGACAGATGCCGAGCTTCTTACCGGGTCTGAGGAGTCTACCGGCAGATGCCGGTGGGACAAATCCAGAATCGTTGGGGACCTGATCGCCGGGCACGGTGTTTGCCGGCAGACGGCGCGGACGATCGCGGCGATGGTTGAGGAAAAAGTTTTCAATGTGGGAATGACGCTGGTCCCATCCAGTCTGATAAAACAGCTTGTTCTCGGCGATACCGCCATCGTCCTGCGGGCCCAGCGACAGTTGCAGGTCGTCTAAGCGATGATGTCGTCCAGTAGTCTCTTTGTTCGGTCGAGGGTTTGTTCCGGTGTTTCGTCATTGGCGATATCGAGCCAGTGAACGTTTTGGAAGGTTTTGAACCATGTCCGCTGGCCTTTGGCCAATCGACGACTGTTTATCTTTATCGACTCGATGGCATCTTCCAGACTTGTCTGCCCGTTTAGATGTTCTATTATTTCTGCGTAGCCGATAGCGCATCGGGCCTGTTTGCTCAGAGATTTCTCCTCGTCCATCAGGGATTTGACTTCATCGACAAGGCCGGCGTCGACCATCTTGTTCACTCTTCTGTTTATTCGGCTGCTTGCATCGGCTTTTTCTCTCCGCAGGCCGATGATCGTCCAGTCGTGCTTCATTTGATGCTGCTCCCATTGTTTCTGGAAGCTCGATATGGGTTTGCCGGTAAGCTGATAAACCTCCAGGGCCCGGACGATTCGCTTGGCGTCGTTGGGATTGATGCGCTCGGCGGCGGCAGGATCGATCTTCGTCAACTCACCATGCAGGCCCGCCAAACCTTCGGCCTCGGCCCGTTCTCGCAATTCAGTCCGGATCTGCTCATCGGTTCCGGCACCATCGAAAAGGCCGTAAAGCAAAGACTTGATATAAAGGGCGGTTCCGCCGACCGCGACGATTTTTTTATTAAGGCTGTTTATTTGCTCCATGGCATCCGAGGCGGCGTCCATAAATGCCCCCACGCTGAAGGAATTGCTTGGCTCAACAACATCGATTAAATGATATTTTATGCGTTGCCGGGCTTCTTTGGGCGGCTTGGCGGTTCCTATATCCATTCTACGATAGACCTTCATTGAGTCGATGCTGATGATTTCAGCGCCGAGATGTTCGGCCAAATCGAAGGCCAACCGACTTTTGCCGGATGCGGTAACTCCAAGAATAAGAATCATTTTGCTATTTACTGTTTACTCCTTATCGTTTACTATTGGTTAATAATCGACAATCAACGCCTGGTTGTCAAGAGTGG
>DAOVMB010000342.1 GCA_030630905.1 Sedimentisphaerales bacterium | reverse complement strand
CTATTGCTTCTGCGGGCGGCTGTATCTACAAGTTCTTTCACTTGCTGCATATGTTCTTCCCTATTAGTCGTCCCGGAATATTTTACGCTGCTGTTGAACCAGAACTTGAATTTAGCGTCATCGTCGACTGCCAGGCGGGTATCTATGATCAGCTGCAGGACATCCAGGTTGGGGTTTTCGTGGGCGCCATTCCCGCAAAGAATATAGTGATCTGCGGTGATAGCTTTGCAAAAATTGTCATCGATATTGTGCTCGGACCCATGGTGCTGAACCTTTAATACATCCACATGCAGCCTGTCCTGTGGATCAAGCTTATTTTGAAGGTCAAGACCCTTGAGTATCTCTTTTGCATGACCATCGCCAGTCGGACCTCTTTGAAGTCGATCGAGCCTTTGCCGTACAGGTTGTCGTAGTCCTTGGCGTGAAACTCGCAGATGAGCGGGCCGAGCCGGCGGATTTCCTTGTAGATATCATAGCCTGCTTTGTGCGAGTTGCCAACGTCATAGTACACCTTGACGGCGCGCGAGCCGACCCGTTCGATAATATCGATGTGCTGCTCGGCACTGAGCCAGGATTCGATACCGAGTGTGACGTCGGCCATTTCCGCTTTGGGAGCGATATGCCTGAGCCGCTGGACAACCATGTTAACGCCCTGCTCATCGTTTCGCAGGTCACCTTCGCCGAAAAAGGCCAGCAGAATCAGCTTGACTCCCATTGCCTCGGCTACATCGATACCCTGTCGCACCCATCGTTCGGCGCGCGGGTCGCTTTTGTACGGGACGCTGTTGAGGACGCCCATTGCCAGCGAGGCGATTTCCATTTTCCGCTTGCGGGCCTCCTTCAGCATATTATCCTGCAATTCTTCATCGAACAACGGCAGGCGATTATCCCCCCTGCCGAAATCCACCTGTACGCCGTCCAGTCCTATTCGTTTGGCGACCTCGAACGAGCCAGGGTCAGCGGTCTTTCTTATCGTCCAGTCGCAAACACCCAGCTTAAAACCAGCGGGAGCTTTTGCCTGCCCCTGCTCGGCCAGAGGAGCACAGGAGCATGTCACTGCGAGCCCCGCGGCCGCGCGAGCGGTCCCTACCATCATCTGGCGGCGAGTTATGTGTAAACGTTTCATTTTTATACCTCCAAGAGATAATCGCGAGGACATTGCCCCGATTCACTTACGTCTTCAGACCTTTAAGATTGGCTTCGAGCTTCTCCGTGCTTTTGACAAGCTGCCTCCATCTTACTTTTCTGCCCGTGTATGCTGCTGTCCGGCCGAGAATTGTAATCAGGTTGCTCCGGACGCTCGGCTCGACGGTCGGATTCTCGTAATTGCCTTCGACAATACTCTTGTGAAACGTGGCGACGTTGACTACGGCGCCGTCCTTGTATATGCCGGGGCATTTGCCGCCGCGATAGAAATTCTCGCCGCGGACGATTACCTGCCCACCGTATTCGGTTTCCAGCACGCCTTTGGAACCGAACATCCGGTTCCGAATCCCTTCGGGCTGCGTGCCGTGACCGGAGAACTGTTTCGAGCTGAACGTGATGCCTATTTTATTCGGATACTCAAACAAAAGTGCAAAGTTGTCGTTGCAGGTTCCGACCGGGCGAATCGTCCTGCCGCCCACCCCGACGGCGGAAACCGGTTCTTCGTCCATGATCCAGCTCATCACATCGAGCGTGTGAATGTTCTGTTCGGTAATTATGTCGCCGGAAATTACGCGATCAAGCCCCCACGCCCGGAGGCGGTTCTCGGGATTCTTCGGATCGTTTCGCCATGTATCGTACATCCGCCCGAACGGGCAGTTTGCGTGGTAGATCGCCTCGCCGAAAACGAACTTACCCAGCGCCCCTTCGCGCAGACGTTTGAGCGCCTCGATGTAGAACGGGTCGGCACGCGTCTGGAAGTCCACGAGGAGGCAAAGCTTGTTTTTAGATGCTCTTTTACCGCTTTCGCCAATACTGTGACATCCGGGCACGTCCACGGCAATCGGCTTTGCGACATAGATATGACATCCGGCTTCCACCGCCATCGCGGCCTGCTCGGGATGAAAGTACGGCGGGCTTTCAATGGCCACGGCATCCACCTTCTCCAGCAGCTTTTTGTAGCCCGACAGGCCGGGAAAACGATTTGCCGCAGGTACGCCCAGTTTTTCGCCGGCGCTGTCGATCCTGTCCTGGAAGTAATCCGCCACGGCCACGACATTGTATCCGCCGTGCTGCTTGAACAGTTCGGCGATCCATTTCCCCCTGCCGCCGCAGCCTATCAGTCCCAGGTTGACTTTCGAGTTAGCGGCAGCTCCACGGACCAGTTCCGGCTTGACGATTGTAAACGACAGAGCCGCCGCACCGGCGCCGGCCATGAACCGGCGACGATTAATCCGTCCGGAGTTCCTGCCGGCGATTGAGGTTTTTTGATGTTCCGACATTTCGTAATCCTCCTTTATGTAAGGGTTTTCTTTACAATAACATAATGCATATTGTCATTCCTGTGAAAACAGGAATCTATAATCGTAACAATAATCTGGATTCCCGCTCCCCGCTTTCGCGGGGACAAGTTTACACCTGCAAAAGCAGGTGCGGGAATGACACAAAATACAGGTCAGTTGGGTTTAATTACCCTTGTTATACCTTCATATAGACTTCCCGTCTGATCTTTCCGGTTGAGGTTTTCTGGAATTCCTCGATTCTGATTTCAAGATGTTGCGACGAGATTCTTTCGAAGCTGGAAAGCTGCCGGCTGTTCTGCTGACATTCATTGATGTTTCGCCAAATGAGGTTCTTGAGGAGCTGTGGCTTTTCCACCAAATCATCGGATGAATGATTGGCATGGGTCTCTATTGATTCCCAGGCCGGACGGACGATAGCCCTGACGGTTTCCTGTACGATACCGGTCGAGTCCTTCCGGAAACCGGGGATCACTAAAATCTCTCCGACGAATCGTGCTTCCGAAAGCGCCGACTCGACGTGCTCGGGGCTGACATTTTTGCCGCCGGGCAGCACAATCACGTATTTCTTCCGCCCGGTTATATAAAGATTTCCATCTTCGTCCAGGTGACCCAAATCGCCGGTGAGCAGCCAGCGGACGCCCTTGTCGTCGGTTTTAATAACCGCCTGAGTAGCTTTCGGATTCTTGTAGTAGCCCTTCATTATGCAAGGCCCGCCGAGTGCGATTTCACCCTTTTTGCCGGGCGGCAGTTCATGGTTGTCCTCGTTGACGATTTTGACCAACATCGTGTTAATGGGTTTGCCAACCGAGCCTAATTTTCCGAAATCCTCGTTGATGCCGTATACGGGCGAATTCTCTGTCGTGCCGTAGCCTTCGTACAGCAGCATTCCCCTTCGCCAGAACACATCCAGCACCCACTCCGGCATCGGCGCGGAGCCTGAGAGGGAAAATCGAATTTTGCTCCAGCCGAGCTTCTTAATGATTCGTTTTCCCACAAGTTTAGGCAAGTAACGGTCGAGTAGTTTGACGTACGGCTTTTTCTTTTTTTCTTTAGCAAGGCTTTCTTCGAAGTTCTTCGCGAGCATCGTAAAAAGAGCGGGGACTGCCACAAAGATTGTGATTTCTTTGTCCCTTATGAGTTCGGCCATCTGGCGGTACTTGTTGGTGTAAACATTGGCTGCTCCGACACAAAAAGGCAACAGCTTGCCGATCGTAAAACCGAACGAATGGTGCGGCGGCAGGATATGCCCGAGCGTATCTTTGTGACTTATTTTTAGCTTGTCAACGGAGCCTTGTAGATTGGCGCCCAGATTACAGTGTGTCAGCTCGACTTCTCGCGGATCGCCCGTCGTGCCGGACGTGCACAAAATCACGGCGGTGTCATCGGTGTTTATCCCGGCGGGGATTTTGTTCAACAGCTCATCCGTTGTGGCGAGGGCATCTTGCCCTTGTTCTGCCGGCGGCAAGATGCCGCCGGGACTCAAGGCCGGGACGGCCTCGCTACCCCCGGCTTTTTCATAAATGATCATTTCGATGAAAGCCATGCCGCTACCGGCGGCAAAATCCTTCAATTCCCGCTGGGATTCGGTGTCCTGATAGTCGTCGGCCATAACAAGCAGCCTGGCGTCCGTATGGATCAGATGGTTTATCACGCCCT
>DAOVMB010000417.1 GCA_030630905.1 Sedimentisphaerales bacterium | reverse complement strand
GACCATCCAGATCAGGGACATTTTTTATAAACTGCCTGCCCGGCGTAAGTTTCTGAAAACCGCAAACACCGAAATGGGCCATATCACCGAGCAATTCACACGTATTGCACTTGCGAATGATAACCTGGATTTGACACTGATACGAAACGGCAAAGAGCTTTATCGGCTGTCGGACAAAGACGATCTTCGCCTGCGCATAACCGAACTGTTCCCGATACATTCGAGTGACATTTCTGAGAATCTGATTAAGGCCGAAAGCAGTGAAAAAGGATTACATGTTCAGGCCCTGATGGGCAAGCCGCTCATTTCACGGACAAATAATCGATTTCAATACGTGTTTCTAAATGGCCGGTTCATCCGTGACAAATTCATCTCGCACGCCATTAAAGAGGCGTATCGCGGGCTTCTGGAGCCAGGCCGGTTCCCTGTCGTTTTTTTGTTCATTAAGATGCGCTTTGAAGACTACGATGTGAACGTGCATCCGACGAAAATTGAGGTGCGTTTCTATAATGCCAATCTGGTTCATTCGCAGATTCTCGGAGTTCTTCGAGAAAAGCTCCTGGGGACAAATCTTGAGATGCCGGGTAAGCTGCCGGAAATGCAACACGCTGAAAGCACTTCGCGGCGCTCACCTCCGGTGCGGGACCACAGAATTGCCGAAGCAATGGCTGAGTTCTTCAGAAAGCACAGACCGGCTCAAACACAGCAGCAACTGGGATTTCGCCCGACCTCTCCGGGCAGAGTCCATGCCGTATCACACGAGAAATCCGCGCAGTACGACAGAAAATTCCTGCAGATACATGATAGTTTCATTGTGGCACAAACTGAAGAAGGATTCGTCATTATAGATCAGCACGCGCTTCACGAGCGTATAATATATGAAGATTTGTGCAGGCGGGTACGAAAAAGCAAACTCCAGTCACAGAGACTGCTGATTCCCGAGAGTTTTGAGGTTAGCATCTCCGGAGCCGAGGCCCTGAAAGCCAATACCGAACTGACGGACAAATTGGGAATCGAGCTTGTGCCGTTCGGTCCCAGGACAATGGCTGTCCAGGCATTTCCCACCCTGCTGTCGAGCGTTCAACCGCTCGATTTTGTTCAGGATTTGATAGATTTACTCGACCGCAAGGATGCAGGACTTGATGCCGAGAGGCTGCTCGATGAGGTTTTGAATATGGCTGCATGTAAGGCGGCAATCAAGGCGGGCCAGAAGCTGACTGACAGCGAAATTGAACAAATGCTTGCGGATAGGCAAAATGCCGAGTTGGCAAGTCGCTGTCCGCACGGTAGGCCCACCACAATAAAATTTTCAATAAGTGACCTGGAAAAGCAGTTCAAGAGAACCTGATGAATAAATGGTCTTGGCTATTACTGATCATTTCGTGCTGGATGGCTATTGGATTTGCCGTGTTTAGTCCACGGCAGGATCAAAACGGCAGCGTTACCGGCCTGTTGAATCAAAACGGCAGGATTGTCTCTTTAGCCCCAAATCTTACGGAAATTCTTTTTGCGATTGGGCTGGATGACGAAATTGTCGGTGTTACGCTTGACAGCGATTATCCCCCGGATGCGGCGGAAAAGCCGAAAGTCGGAACGTTCTGGCAGCCGAATATAGAAGCCGTAGTGGCCGCAAGGCCGGGCATGGTGATTACGCTTGGATTCGAGCAGCAGAAGAATCTTGCTGGGCGTTTGAGACGAATCGGCTATAACAGTCTGACAGTGAATATTGAAAAGGTAAGCGATCTTTTCGATGCGATCAAAAGAATTGGGGCGGCGACAGGCAGGCAGCGCCAAGCTAATGAATTAATAAGTCATATCAGGGCAAAGTTGCAGGAACTCGCGATCCTGGTCGGTGGCGAGGCCAAAGTCAGGGTGCTCTGGGTCGTTCAGAGAGAACCTTTGCGGGTAGCCGGAAGGGACACATTTGTCAACGAGATGATTGAACTGGCGGGCGGCGAAAATGCAATCGGGCCGACTGTACATAAATATCCCCCGATTGGTTCTGAGCAGGTCATTGCCTGTAATGCCGACGTTATTATTGAATCGGCGATGGGCCGGGAGGATATTGAGAGCCAACGGGACAGGGCGTTGCAACATTGGAGTAAATTTAAGCACCTGCCTGCCGTGGCAAGCCGTCGACTATATGTTATTCCCGGCGATACGGTCTCACGGCTTGGGCCGCGACTATACGAGGGGACAGAGACGATTGCCAGATGTTTAAGGCCCCACCTTTTCGAGAAGTAAGGCAATGAAACAATTGTTGACACCAAAAAAGCTGACCGCCAGGATTGGATTAGCCCTTGCGGTGCTTGCGGCAGTGATGTTCGTTTGCTCTCTGATTGGCACGGAAAGCGTTTCATTGAAAGCGGTATTTGCCGGGTCCGATACACAGGCGGCGGCAAATCCCGACTATGAAATTTTTATTAGGATCAGGCTGCCGCGAATTATTCTCGCCGGCCTGGTGGGTGCGGCACTGGCATGTGCAGGTGTTGTGTTCCAGGTTCTTTTGCGGAATCCTCTTGCCGATCCCTATATATTAGGGATATCGAGCGGAGCCGGATTAGGGGCGATTATCGCCGTGATCAGCGGGCTGAACTGGACGCTTTGGGGACGCTCTCCGATCGCGGTTTTCGCATTTGCGGGAGCTTTGGGAACGGTTTGGCTCGTGTGGTTCATCGGACGGCTGACGGGAAAGTTTCACGTAACGGGCCTGCTGCTTGCAGGGGTTGTGGTCAACGCCTTCTTTTCGGCCCTGATGATGTTTCTGACGTCGATAGCGAAATCAGACCAGGTTTATGCGACAATATTCTGGCTAATGGGCAATATGACGGAGGGAGATTTTCTTGTCCTGTGGATCGGCGCTGGATGTGTGATTACAGGAATCGTAGCATTGTTCTACATCAGTCCGCAGTTAAATGCTCTGAGTTTCGGCGCCGATGACGCCAGGAGTATGGGCGTAAATGTCTCCAGAACACGGACAATTGCTTTTAGTATCGCAGCGGGAATCACCGCTGTTGCGGTCAGTCTCAGCGGACTCATAGGATTTGTCGGGCTTGTCGTCCCGCACGGGGTAAGACTGGTATTCGGCCCCGACCATCGCCAGTTGCTCCCGCTGAGCGCTATTGCCGGGGCGATATTCATGGTTGTTGCCGATACGCTGGCGCGTATTATCGTTGCTCCCGCACAGTTGCCGGTCGGTGTAGTGACAGCCATTGTCGGGGGGCCTTTCTTCCTGATTTTATTGGTCAAATACAGTAGAAAAGTTAGCTGGTTGAAATGAGCGGCATTATCGAAGTTGATAATTTAAGTTTCGGCTATACATCAGAGACTGCAATTCTGAAAGATATGAGTTTTAATGTCAGGCCGGGGACATTTGT
>DAOVMB010000371.1 GCA_030630905.1 Sedimentisphaerales bacterium | reverse complement strand
CGACAACATCATGCTCGATTTGCTCACGCGGCATGAATTCAACATCGGCGGCCGGCCGGTCTCGCTCTGCATCGTCGGCGGCCTGCTCGGCCAGTGGGCATGCTGGACGAAAAAGGCAGCCGAACATCTGGCTCGTATTAAGACAATCAGAGAAAATCAGACACCGGTCCCACATGATTTGCTTACATTAGCCGGCCAATTGACGCTGGCCAACAAGGCGATCTTCGATGTCGAAAATCAATTCCGAGGCTGCATCTCGGGCATCTCGTATGTATTGAAGCGACAGGGACTTTTGAAAGAAGTCAACACTCTCGATCCCGACGAGCGGCTGTCACACGGGCAGGCGGATAGAATCGACAAGGTCATCCGCGATTATCCGTATCTTACAGATGATGATTTCGTCAAAGAGAATCTTCACGAATGGCTGTCATCCTGAAAAACCGATCACGAGAGAAATATTTGCTGGCAGTCCGCCAAAGGACGGGTTAGAGTATCTTTTGTTTTCGGTAAATAAACGCTCATTGCTCTATTTATTTCTGTGAGGCCCAAATGATCGAACGAATCAATCCAAAGCGAAAATCTCAGGTTGGAAATTATGCTTCACGTCTTCCGGCAGTAACTTTGCTGTCGGCCTGCATCGTGCTTACAATAATTGGCCTACAAATTCCGTGCTATGCCGCCGAGCGGTCGGCCATCGGGCCAAGCCGCGCCGATGCCATGCTTGCCGACTACTTCCGCGCAGAGACGGCGAAGCTCCGCGACCAATGCCTGACCGACATCAAATCGCTCGATGACTGGCAGGCAAAGCGAAAGCTCTATCGAGAGCAACTGTTCGAGATGCTCGGACTCAAGCCCCTTCCCGAAAAGACAGACCTTAAACCGGTCGTCACCGGCAAGGTCGAGCACGAGCAGTTTACCGTCGAGAATATTCACTATCAATCGAGACCGGGCCTTTACGTCACGGGGAATCTGTATATTCCCAAAGGCCTCGAAAAACCCGCCCCGGCGATTCTTTACGTATGCGGCCACGCACGCGTCAAGAAGGACGGCGTCAGCTACGGTGGCAAAACGGCCTATCAGCGCCATCCGGCATGGTTCGCACGGCACGGATATGTTTGTCTGGTCATCGACACTCTGCAATTAGGCGAAATCGAAGGGATTCATCACGGCACGTACCGGTATAAAATGTGGTGGTGGAACAGCCGGGGCTACACGCCCGCAGGAGTCGAGGCGTGGAACTGTATCCGCGCCCTGGATTACCTGGAGACTCGCAAAGAAGTGGACGCCGGCCGGTTCGGCGTCACCGGGCGCTCGGGCGGCGGCGCATATAGCTGGTGGATTTCGGCGCTCGATGACCGCATCAAAGCCGCCGTCCCTGTTGCCGGAATCACCGACCTTCAAAACCACGTCGTTGACGGCTGTGTCGAGGGCCATTGCGACTGCATGTATCTGGTCAACACTTTCGGCTGGGATTATCCGCTCGTGGCGGCACTGGTGGCGCCGCGGCCGCTGCTGATCTCGAACAGCGACAAGGACACAATCTTCCCGTTGGATGGAGTCATTCGCGTGCATCAGAAGGTTCGGAATATCTACCGCCTGTACGGCGCCGAGAAGAGCCTCGGCCTGAACATTACCGAAGGCCCGCACAAGGACACGCAGGAGCTGCGCATTCACGCTTTTGTGTGGTTCAATCGTTTTCTCAAGGACGACAGCACCCTGATTGACAAGCCTGCTGTCCCGTTTTTCGAGCCGGAGCAACTAAAGGTTTTCAAAGAGCTGCCCGCCGATGAGATTAACACAAAGATACACGAATCGTTCGTTCCAAAGAACCAACAACCAGTAGAGAATTCGGCCAAGCAGCACCGGGCGTTACTCAAAGCTCTCCGGGAAAAATCATTCGGCGGCTGGCCGACGCAAGAGCAGGCAGGCCCGCTAAATATCAGGCAGGTATTCTCCGCCGAACAGCACGGCATCCGTTTGAGCGCCTTCGACTTCACCAGCCAGCCGCATGTCCGACTGCGTTTATACTTAGCACACCGCTCCGGAAGCGAACGACCCGAGAAGGTCGTGCTGAACGTACCGGACAAGCAGCAATGGACGCAGTGGCTGGCCGGGATGCGCATCGGTTTTGCCGACGAACTTAAAGACGAGACATTGCCCGATCCAAACGAAGACGCCTTCAACCACATCCGGCAGACACTTAAGGGCAACAACTCGGTACTCGCATACGCAATCCCTCGCGGCATCGGTTTGACAGCATGGAATCCGGACGAGCGAAAGCAAACACACATCCGCCGGAGGTTCATGCTGCTCGGCCAGACACTGGACGGCATGCGGGTCTGGGACGTCCGGCGGGCGATTCAGGCCCTGCGTCAAATCGAATTGCTAAATAACGTGCCGGTCGCCCTTAAAGGGCAGCGTCTGACGGCGGGCATCGTGCTCTACGCGTCACTGTTCGAGCCTGACATTACCGGACTCGATTTGTGGCACCTACCCGGCTCGCACCGTGACGGCCCTGTATTTCTCAACGTGCTGCGTTACATGGATATACCCCAGGCCGTAGCGATAGCAGCCGAACGCACTCAGGTACGAATCTATCCGGAAAGATAACTTAGGATTGCCGTGCCCTCAGCTTATCAAAGAAAAACCGGACCTGTTGAAGCAAAGATTTCCAGTCTCTCCGGCTGCAACGGACATTACATACACGACCGATAACATATTTATTTTCTGCGACTATGCAGAATCCGTTCGATACATCAATTTATATTTAACTCCGCCAAAACTTATTCCGATACAAACTTCAAACACACAGGAAGATAATGGATAAATGGAAAGAGTCTGAAATGGGGATTCGAAATCTATCTGAAAATATCATTCTCGTTGAGCTGCCTACCGACAGGTCGGAAAGAGCGGACGAACTTAAAAATCTCAACGAAATCATCAGCGATAAATGTCAATACGATGTGATCGTCGACTTTTACAAAGTTGAGATTATCAACTCCTGGAACATCAGCAATCTCTTAATATTGCGGGATATGCTGGAGGATGCCGGGCGCAAACTTATCCTCTGCAATATCAACACCTTGACCAGATATATTTTTGTCGTAGCGGGTCTTAGCGAGGTCTTCGTTTTTGCCGATAACAGGCCCGCCGCCTTAGCCGCTATTCGTGAGACAGACTCGCCGATAATTGCCAATCCTTAATAGTACTTGCAATCAGTTCCTCTGGCCGGCTATTCGATATTGTTCCGTATGTACTTGACTGCGTTATTGAAGATTGTCATCCCATCGCCGTCCACGTTCTTTAACCGGCTCCATCGCGGATGCTGAGTCGGTCTTACGAACCGCTCCGGGTGGGGCATCAGTCCGAGAATCCTGCCGGTCGTATCCGTCAGGCCAGCGACCGAATCCATCGATCCGTTCGGATTGACGGGATAGTCACCCTCATGGCCGTCTTTATCGACATATTTGAATGCGATATGTCCGCCGGACTGCAACTCATCCAGCGTCTCTTCGTCTTTGGTGACAACTTTGCCTTCGCCGTGCGCGATTGGCAGATATATTTGCCGGCCAGGCTCGATGAAAACGCACTTTTCGTTCTGGGGCGCGAGATAGACCCACCTGTCTTCGAATTTTCCGCTGTCATTATTTGTGATGGTGACGCTTGCCTGCTGTTTGGCCGAATTGTCGCCCGGCAGGATTCCCATCTTAACCAGAACCTGGAAACCGTTGCAGATCCCGAGCACAAGTTTGCCGTCCTCGATGAATCTTTGGACCGGCTCGAAAAGATGATGCACAATCTGGTTCGCAAGGAT
>DAOVMB010000408.1 GCA_030630905.1 Sedimentisphaerales bacterium | reverse complement strand
GGCACATGGCTAACATTAATATAACAAAAGCTCTTAACATAGCTCGGCTCCTTACTTTACCAACAGTTCCGTAGCATCAAAATACGTAACTTATACAACTTGACTACAACTTGACCAACTTTTACGTAAGTGCAGTTTTGAGAAGAACATATGAAACTTGTCATTCTGAGCGCAGCGAAGAATCTCACACCAACAACTTGGCATAAATCCTGTTCTAATCCCAGATGCTTCACTTCGTTCAGCATGACAATCAAAAACCCGGTTAAGTTAAGTAACCTACCATTGGATTATCCAATAAACCACACCGATCAGCAGTCCTACCCCCAGCCAGGCGGCAAGAAATCCTCCAACACCGATTAGGGTTGGCCTGGGTATCTCGAAATCGGGATGCTGTATCAAGACGTTCCGCGGGCCTGGCTGCACACCGGCCGGCAGTGTAAACGGTTTGGCCTCAGGCTCGTCGGCGCCGATTGGCGTGCGAAGACAGGCGTAGAGCCGGTCCAATCTGTCCTTCGGAGTCCTGCGCGTAAACAGACTCACAACAACCAGCACGACGAATCCGGTCGACAGATAGGAAATCATCTGCCACGGCAGAGAGATCTCGCCCTGCCAGAGCATGAAGGCCGGCAGTTTGCCGGCAAGGTGCTCATTGAAATTCCAAAGCACATAGCTGCCGAAGGCGATCTTACTGGTTAACAGAAGAACGCCGAAGCTCGTCAGTGTCGCGGCCCAGGCGCCGGCTACCGTAGTTCGGCGCCAGAAAAGCCCGACCCAGAAGGCAATTCCCATCATAGCAGATACCATCCAGAAGATTTCCAGGCCACGTACAACACTTTCCAAACTGAAGGCAAAAAGAATGCCACAAAGCACTATCAGGACAGATGCGATACGGCCGATAAGGGTGTAGTGTTTATCGGCTTTACCAACTACCAAAAACTTTCTGTAGATATTTTCAGTAAACAGTGCCGAAGCGATTACCATGAGCGAATCGCAGGTACTCATAATCGAGGCAAGCATAGATGCAATGAACAGTCCGACCAATCCTGGGGCAATCCCAGGCAAAAGATCGCGCGCCATCCGGCCATAGATAAGGTCGGCGTCCTCAACACCGGCATACATAGCCACTGCGCACAGGCCCGTGAGCATCCAGGCAATGGTGCATACTCGTTTGCCGAATATTCCGACGGTGACACCCATTCGCCCCTCCATTTCTGTCTTTCCAGCCGCACAGTTTGCCATCGTTTCGGGCATAGTAACCCAGCCTACCAGGGCGTTGAAGGCAATAACGGTGATGAAAAAGAACGTAATCTCACCCGGGGCCACGAGCGAAAGCATAGCAGGGTCAGAGATTGACTGCCGCAAACCGCTCATACCACCAACCTCCGCCAAGGCAAACGGCAGGATAAGGAAAGACAGAACAACGGTCAGCAGTCCCTGGACAAATTTGGTCGCGATAGCTGCACTGAGTCCGCCGGCGACGCCATAAATGACAAACATAACGGTCATCGCTATAATGGCAAGATTGGAACCTATTGCGCCGCCGGAGACGGCCTCGACCATTGCCCCTGAGCCTTTTAGCATAACTCCGATGGCAACCAGAAGCTGCATCATCCCCATTATCGCATAGAGACCACTGACACTGCGGCCGTAACGGACTTCAAAATAATCTCCGGTGGTCACCGCCCGCATTCGGCGGAAAAATGGTGCGATCAGCCAGAAAAACGGCGTTACAAAGAGCCATAGCCACTGGTACCAGATGCCCGAAGCGCCGGAGCGATAAGTCTTGGCTGCGACGCTGACAGCCTGGTCGGAATGAGTGCCGGTGCCGAACATAAGGAACGCCATCATTATTTTTCCGACCTTGCGGTCTCCAATGAAAAAACTGGCGGCGCTGCGGACCTTTTTGGTCGCCCAGAGGCCGATGAGCGTGATACCGAACAGATAAGCGACAATTACGACCCAGTCAACGAGTTTAAGGCCTAACATCCATGCACCTCCGGCATTGAAATTTTAAATGTAGATTTGGGAATGAAGAAATTCGTATTTGCATTCCAGAGTCTCAATTAGCATTCCTTTTTTAAAACATCGCTATCGGACGGCCATTATAGAGGCCGGCAGAAGATTCGGCAAGAATGAAAAAAAGATTTACTAAAAAGACTGCTGGAACTCGACCGGCAATAAGGGTACTATTGTGAGAGTTTGGGACAAGTAAACGAGTTAAAGTAATATGGGGAGTACCGAGATGAACCGACATACTATAAACATTCCAAAGTTAGGGCCGGCGATGACATTTTTGCTGCTGTGCCTGATTGCCTTTCCATGTTCGACCGACTGGCTCCCCTGCGCCCTGGCGACCCAGGAGCAGTCAAGCTGGAAAGCGGGCGTGGCTTCGATTGTTATTACGCCGGATGAGCCGATGTGGATGGCCGGGTACGCAGCAAGGAACAAACCTTCGGAGGGAAAGGTCCACGATTTACATGCTAAAGCGCTGGTGCTGGAAGATGAACAGGGCACGCGGCTCGTCATCGTCACGGTCGACCTGATCGGCATTCCGCGCCCGATGCGTGACTGGCTGGCCGAGCACGCGAAACAATCCTACAAGCTCGAACCGGAAGCTTTATTGCTGAATGCATCGCACACACATTCCGGCCCGGTAATTCGCGAAACGAGGTATTCCATCTACGGCAACACTTTATACGGTCTTTCGCCGGAGCAAATTCAACAAAGTAATAAGTACGTGGACGATCTTCAGAACAAACTGCTGGAACTGATCGGCCGGGCAATAGAAAACCTTGCTCCGGCAAAGCTTGGTTACACACACGCTCGCGCGGGCTTCGCTATGAACCGGCGATTGAAAACCGAGACGGGTGTTCGGAACAGTCCGAATCCGGACGGCCCGGTCGACCACGACGTCCCCGTTCTGCGAATCGATAGCCCGGACGGCAAACTGCGAGCCGTGCTGTTCGGATACACTTGTCATTGCACGACCCTCAGCTTTTATCAGTTCTGCGGCGACTACGCCGGCTTCGCCCAGGAGTACATAGAGCAGGCCCATCCCGGGACGACCGCCCTGTTTATGGCCGGCTGCGGCGGCGACCAGAATCCGTACCCTCGCGGCGGGCCTAAAACTCTCGACTACTGCAAGCAGCACGGCCGTGCTCTGGCCAACGGTGTCGAAGCGGCACTGGCCCCGCGGGCACGATCCGTCGCCGGGCCGATTAGAGCGGGTATCGATACGGTGATGCTGGAGTTTGCGACGCCCCCCAGTCGCGAGCAGCTCGAAGAGCGGGCGAAGTCTGACAATAAATATGAACGCCGGCATGCGCAGGTGCTGCTGGAAGAGCTTGAGCAAAATGGGGCCATTCGGACGACCTATCCGTATCTGGTGCAGGTCGTCGGGTTCGGCGACGACCTGACGATGGTCGCTCTGGCCGGCGAGGTCGTCGTG
>DAOVMB010000511.1 GCA_030630905.1 Sedimentisphaerales bacterium | reverse complement strand
ATTATCGAGCTGGTCCACAGTTTCGTACATCCGCCGGGCCAATTGGCGCTCGGCAACATTTGCAAATGGGCCGGGATTTTTATCTATGCACTCGGCCCACCATTGGTCAGGACGGTCTTGGTTTCTGCCGGCGTTTCCTCGCTGTGAATCTATGTAGGTATTGTGGGCAATCCTGTAAAGCCACGTCGAGAACTTGCTGCGACCTGCGAAACTATCGAGCGAGGACCACACTTTCAGAAAAGTCTGCTGGGTCAAGTCTTCGGCATCAGCCGCACTTCCACACAGGCGTCTCAAATACGAATAGACGTCTGCATAGGAGATTTCCAACAGTTCGCATGCAGCATTTTTATCTGCTCTGCCTACACGTTTACACAGGCTTTTTATTCGGCTGTCCATAGATGCTCCCGTTATTGCATTATATTAGCCTTATCCGGCCGGCCATTAGTTTAGACGAAAAATACTGCCCTCGTGGACAAAATATTTTGGATTTACCGCTATTTACTGCCGATGGTAAAAACAGTGAGGAGTTTAGGATGCGATTCTTGATTTAATTTAATCCCGGCAAGGCGGAGGATTGCCGGTTTAAATGCCTGACCGTTCGATTGGAGGAAGGTTTGTGCTGAGAAAATCTACGCTGATTTTGATCATCGTAATTGTCTGCCTGGCCGGCTGTCAGTCCGATAGAATCGAGACCGGAGAAACTGGCGCCGAGCAGCAGGACGTCCGTGCCGAGATGATCGAGTATTTGCGGCAGCAGAATCCGCCGGACTTGAAAGCAGTTGGAGTCTGGACCAATCAGTATGGCCCGGGGTTGAAACTGACTACCGCCCACTATGAGATTTTCACGACACTGTTAGAGCCTTTGATGCTTCGACAGAGCGCCGGACTAATCGAGTCGGCATATAAGGCCTATAATCGTCAATTGCCCGAACCGATCGAGACGAGAGCCAAGTTCACCATTTATCTATTCGCCGACCGCCGGCAGTGGGAGGATTTCACGAATAACTTCGCAGGCGAGCAGGCGGCAATCTTCCGCCGGATAAAGGCCGGCGCGTATTGCCATAACGGCGTATGCGTAGCGTATGATATCGGCATCGAACGGACTTTTTCCGTTCTGGCGCACGAGGGATGGCATCAGTTCAGCAGCAGGCATTTCAAGTTTCGCCTGCCGAGCTGGCTCGACGAAGGTGTTGCAATGTTATTCGAGACGCAGGCAGCCGAGGATGGGGTATTTGGTTTTGAGCCGGCCGAAAATACCTATCGATTGGGTGCGCTGAGAAAGACGCTGTCAAAAGATAAAATGCTGCCGCTGAGAGACTTGATCGCGACAACCCCCGGCGACGTTCTCGCGACCGATCAGACCGAAACGGTACTGGGTTTCTACAGCCAATCTTACGCCCTGATACGTTTCCTGCGTGAAGCGGGCGGCGGCGAAAGGCTGGGTGACTATCGCCGGCTGCTCGCGGATGGCCTGCGGGGAGACTGGCCACTCGATGATGTCAGCAAAAAGATCACCGCCGATAGAAATATCCCGCGAAATATCCTCTGGAATCATCTCGTTAGTCTGGTATTATTTCATGAGTATATCGGCGATGATTATGAGCCGGTCGAGAAAGAATACCTGGCCTTCTGCCGGCAAATTGTCGCAGACGGATTATAGACAAATCGGAAAATCAGGACACCAGGGGATCAGGATGCAGGATATCAGGACAGCAGAATATCAGGTAAAGGAAAAGCCAACATGAGACCCTGATAACTTGATATCCTGATACCCACTACCTGATTTCCTGATTTCCCGATAACCTAAAAAGCGTACCACAGGGAAAATCAATGCCCAAAAAAAATCCGGCACCAATCATTTTAGCATCGGCCTCGCCTCGACGCAGGAAGTTAATGTCCGAAGCCGGCTACGAATTTACGGTCGTCCTGCCGGAAGTCGACGAATCGGCTTTTGCTGCGGACCAGGCAGACCCCGTCGAATACGCCAAACGGCTGGCCCTCGCCAAGGCAAAAAGTGTTGCCCGGAAGCACCCGGACTCATTTGTAATCGGCGCCGATACTATCGTGGATTTCCGAGGCAGAATCATCGGCAAGGCCGCCGATGCCATAGAGGCAGAACAAATTACCAGAAAACTCTTCAGCGCGCCTCACAAGGTAATAACCGGCGTCGCAATTGTCAGGCTCAGCGACGATACGGAACTGGTGCAAAGCGATAGCACAACCGTTTATCCTAAGAGAATGACGGCCGAGCAAATCGCCGACCACGTAAAAAGCGGCTCCTGGCGGGACAAAGCCGGCGCGTACGCTATACAAGAGACCGGCGACGAATTCGTCGAAAAAATCGAGGGCAGCCTGACAAACGTAATGGGCCTGCCGATGGAACTGCTGGAATCGTTCCTTGCCGGACTGAAAATATCTATCAAAAGAGAGCGGAAAGATTAGCTTTCCACGGGCATTTTCTCCGCTCCCGCCCGGACGGCACACAAACACACAATCTTATCCCGATATTATCCTTGACGAGAGGCCGGCTAATCTGGTATAAATAAGACTGTATGCACCTATGGCTTTTCACCCTTGCAGTAGGCGAAGTTTTTTGGCTTGTTCGAGATTTTTGTTTTTGATTAACT
>DAOVMB010000140.1 GCA_030630905.1 Sedimentisphaerales bacterium | reverse complement strand
CGTGTTTCGAGTCACGAGTTCCGAGTCATGAACCGCGGACCTGTTTCTTGTTGCTCGTATTTCCACGTTCAGCGTTCTGCGAAGCACAAAGCACGCAGAACTCAGCACGCGGCACGCAGCACGAGTTTAGTCCGGTTTGACGCCGAGGTAAGTGAGTGTTCTTTCAATTATTTTGGCTGCCACCGGGGAGGCAACGGCTCCGCCGGTATAGCCTTTACCGAGCGACCGGTTCGGCTTGCGTATCGAGACCAGCACTACAATAGCAGGATCATCCGCCGGTGCTCCGGCGACAAAGGAAGCAACGTAGTCCCTGTCCGAATAGCCTCTTGAGTCGCTCTTTGCGATATTTGCGGTTCCGGTTTTGCCGAACACCTGCCACTTGTCGAGTTTCGCTCTCTTGCCTGTTCCCTCATTGATCACACCGGTCAGGGCCTCGGTAACAATCCATTTAGCAATACCGGGTTTGACAATATAACCAACCGGCGGAGGCGGCCTTTTCAACTCGGTGATATTTCCGTCATTATCGACAACCGCTCTGACCATGAATGGACGAATCAGCCGGCCGCCGTTGGCAAGTATGCAGAAAGCTCGGACTAATTGCATACCGGTTACACAAATTTCCTGGCCGAAAGGTATCCGGGTGACACTGTAACCGGTCCATGTGTGTGGCGGCCACAGGCGCCCATCGACTTCTCCTGGCAGCTCAATACCCGTTTTCCTGCCAAAGCCAAAAAGCCTCAGCCCATCGTGAAGCCTGTCTTTGCCGAGTCTTTGACCGATTTTGGCCATGCCGATATTACTGGAGTTGATCAGAATCTCCCGTACGGTTAAATTTCCGAATCCCCGGCGGTATTCTCCGATCCGCCCGAATCCTTTGCCGTGATAATTTCCGTTTTCACAGAATATCTTCTCTGTCTTGTTCACCACCCCGGCCTCCAGGGCGATAGCGACCGCAACCGGTTTGAGAATACTGCCCGGCTCATACCAATCGGTGATAGCCCGGCTGCGGAAATTATTCGGGTCGGTTGTTCGGATATCGGCAGGATCAAAGTCGGGTAGCGAGACCATCGCCAAAATTGCCCCGGTCTTCGGTTCGGCCACAATCGCTACTGCCGATTCCGCTTCGTAGTTTTCGTATTGCCTGATAAGCTCGTTTCGCGTGAACTGCTGTATGGTAGCATCTATAGTTAAGATAATCCCTTTGCCATTGGTTAAAACGCCATCCTGCTGTTTTGCACGAATGGGCCGGCGATAGACATCGGCAAAGAAAATATTCCGTGCAGCCGAACCACTGAGCTCTTTGTCGTATTTCAGCTCAATTCCTTCTAAGCCTCGATTGTCGAGACTCGTAAAGCCGACAACGTTTGCCGCAAGGTGTCCCATTGGATAATGTCTCTGCCAGTCGGATTGAACCCCGATGCCGTAAATCTTAGTTGCAGCACTGCATTGATCGGCGTCTGTGGTTGTCTTGATTTTTACAAAGCCCGGATTACGGCTTTCCAATATCAGTTGGCAAATAATATGTGCGCCCATATCCACAATCGGGGCAAGTTCTGAGGATATAGCTTTCGCATCTTGTATCGCTCGCGGCTCTGCAAAAATAGTTTGGATTTTATTACTTGCGGCAAGCACTCTACCCCGACAATCCAGTATTACGCCGCGCTGAGGCCGTAGGTTTTTGTATGACCGCTGCTGTCTCAAGCAGGCTTCGCTATAATGTTGATTCCTGTAAAACTGTAGATAGAAACACCTCCCGCCCAGTGCCAGAAATGACACTATTAGAAACAAAGAAAAAAAAATGGTTATTCGAACGCTTCTCAACTTTTAATCGTCAGTATTTGATTCGTCAACACGCTGTGAAATCGCGGCAGGATTGATCAAGCCTTCCAGCAATAACTGCTTGGTGCCAAGCTCCTGTTTCAATCGGCTAATATCGACGTCGCATGCACAACGCTCATAGAAAATACGATCTTTGGCACTACGCAGATTAACGGCAAATATCAGAACAGCCGTAAAACAAAATACAACAAAAACAAAACGAAACTGGGACATTGTAAACGTGTATCGTTATTCGTTCAGGGTTCAATCCTTAATATCTAATATTCGGCCCCGGGCCTGCTCAAGGATTTGCCGTTGCCTTATTGAACCGGCATTCTCAGGAGCATCCCGACAGTTAGATCATTCTCGTCCTTAAGGATACTGGCATTGAGTTTGCTGACCTCTCGGTACCGGCTGCCATTTCCAAGCTGATCGGCAGCAATACGCCATAAATTATCACCCTCCCGCACAACGTATGGTACGCTCTGATTTGCTTTGTCGGAACGAGTCGAAAGATGCTTCCTGCCAATTGATTTTACCTTCTCGAATATTGAATCTGCAATGGTGCTCTTGGTTTCTTTCTTATCCGCCTGCGAAGCCACGAGGGGCGGTATTGTAAGTTTTTGGCCGACGTAGATCGCATCAACGGTTTTCAGCAGTTGGCGGTTGGCCTCGAATATCTTCGCGATATTCGCTCTCTTGTTGCCTTCCTCAGGTCCATAGAACTTCTTGGCGATATCGGCCAGAGTATCATCCTTGCTAACCACATAGACTTTTGGCCAGGCCGGCCTGGCAGGCTTGGGCTTCTTGATCTCAATTCTTTCTTCAGGAATCTGTACAGGCGGAGCCGGCTCGACTGGTTTGGGTACGGTGGACTCGACTTCGTCGGCAATTTCCATAATTGAGGTGTCTTTTGCGACCGAAATGTCATTCGGCAATTGTATTTTAAAGCGAACATCCTCCTTTTGCTCAAGGGGGGGCTGATTCTCTTCGTATGCCTGTTCGTTAGCTTGCTCGGTCCAGTCAAAAACTCCCGGAGCTTGACGTTCCCTGCTCCCGATTGGCTCGGTATCATTCTGTAAGCTGACCATGTTTGTGGTCATTTCACTGCCGTTTGTGACGTTGCGAAAGCGGGGCAGTCCATTGATAACAAATGCAATTATAAATATGAATACCAAGCCTAACAGCAATCCAATCTTCGCATCCGAAGTCATAATGAAACTCCATTTCCTTAATGAGAATTGCACGACGAGGTTATTGTTTTTGTGCGATTCTCAATTTTGCACTTCTTGACCGCCGATTTTCTTTGATTTCTTCTCGTGTTGGCATAATCGGCTTTTTCGTGACGATCCTGTAAATACCTGACTTTTCGTTTTGCCTGAAATCGTTTTTGACTAATCTGTCTTCCAGGCTGTGAAAGCTGATAACTGCTATATAACCATTTTTATTTAGCAAATCCGGCGCCGAAGCGAGCAGTTTCTTCAAATTTTCCAATTCGTCGTTGACTGCAATTCTCAACGCCTGGAAGGTCCTGGTTGCCGGATGTATTCTGCTTCTTCGGCCTCGCTTTGTTTTACCAAATGCTTTGCAGACTATCTGTGCCAGTTGGCCTGTTGTTTTTATCGGCTCAATTTCACGTTGCCGGACAATAAAACGCGCGATCCGTCGCGAGGCCCTGTCCTGACCGAAGCTGTAAATCAAATCAGCCAGAGATTTTTCATCCGATTTATTAACTATATCGGCTGCGGTGCGTTTTAATCTTTTGTCAATTCTCATATCCAGAGGCATATTTGTTCGGAAACTCAGGCCAAATTCGGCATCAGCAAGCTGTACCGAGCTAACACCCAAATCTGCTAATATAAGGTCAACCTTTTTGATGCCCTGTTTGTGGAGCTGCTCGCTGATTCGAGAAAAATTCGAATGAAGCAGAATAACCTTACAGGCAAGCCCCCTTAAATTAATCTGGGCCCTTCGGACAGCATTTATATCAACATCCAGACCGACGATAACTGCCTCAGGGCCCAAAGTTTTACCGAGCAGAAGGCTGTGACCTCCCTGTCCTATGGTCGCATCGACCATCACGCCATCCGATGGCAATTTTATCTGCTCAGCTAATGTGCCGGTAAGAACCGGAGTATGCTCTATAATCGAACCGTCCACTTGTTTCGTATGTCATATATGATATGCCGTTTTTACTGTCGTGTCCCCGTGAATTGGGGCCTCACTCGTTGCTCAACTCGCATGAAAAACTTAAAGTCAACCGACAGCTACAGCATTCTTCTGACTTAGAAGTTTCTCCGCATCGGGAGAAAATGCAACGCCGGAAAAAGCCCCGTTTAATTTTTTCAATCGCTCCAGCCTTTCATCGAGAATTGTCAGCGAGGCAAAAGTTTGCTCGTTAACCTCTCTTTTAGCGGCGAGACTTTCAGCAACAATTCTGCAATGGTTTGAATCCGTTCCAATCATTCTGTCTTGTCTCCACTCCAAAAGTCAAAGTTCTTCGTTTTGTTTTTGCAGGACAACCTGCCGTGCCTGGGACATCTGTTTCTGATATTGAGCCATATTGTCTGAAACGTACTGTTCCCAGCTTTCACTATTCCACAACTCGATATGGTCTCTTACGCCGATAAGCGTAATGTGGTCTTTCAATCCGGCTCTCTTTCGCAATATTTCATTCAACAGCAATCTGCCCTGGCCGTCTAATTCAATCTTGCTCGACAAACCAAAGCTTATTCGCTCGAACACTACGGCCTCATCCGGTGCCGTGGTCCCGGGTGCGACAGCAAGGGCTATTTGCTCGAAATATTTCTCAGGGTACAAACAAAGTATGCCGTTGGCGCCGAGGACAAGATAGAAATTGCTGCCGTGCTCATCGACATCAATCTGGTTTCTTAACTTGTTAGAAATTAGGACTCTGCTTTTGTTATCGACTACGTGCTGATATTCGCCTGTTAATAATAGCATGGCATTCGTCCCACTTGACCTATTCAAGATGGGAGATTATACCACTTTTTACCACCTTGTCAACATTCAAAAACACTTTTTTTAAAGATTTTACCAAAATTCTATTATAGGACGGTTGTCCAAAGAAGTTAATTCGTTCGACTACAAATGCTTACGACGATATGATTATATTTGTGCTCTAATATTTTTCTGCCGATCGAGAAGTTTTTCTGCATGATGTCTGCCGGAGAAGCAAAAATTAGTTGAAAATTCTTACGAATCAAAGCAGCCAAAGCACTCATCGCCGGAAGACAAGCAGCCGCAGGATAATGCCGAAGAAGACGGCGAGGCTCTCGAAGAACCAATCCCCGACACGGCAACATAAATTCAGTACGGATTCCACAAGACGGCCAAAACGGCCTATGGTGGCCTAAATACAGCCTGAACCAGTCCTCCTACATTTAGAATCGATAGAAAAAGCTGACGGCAATAACCGGATATAGTTTAAATTTATCAAAGAAGTCTTCTATGTCGCCCTTTAGCTTGGCCAGTTCCTCATCGAATCCCGGAGGCTCCGTGCCGCCTCTTGCGGCAAGAGTAACATCAGGAGAGTCTGTAAAGGCAACTCCAAAATCACAGGTAAATCCCCACCTTCTCTTGTGGGTAAGCGGGTTACCCCAGCCTATTCCTATATAAGGGGCTACTTCATCGCTTTCTATACTGCCGTATAAGGTGCCTACTTCAGCGGGTGTGTAGTACACATCCCCAATCTCGATATCTTCAGTTGGTCTTGCTTCCAGATCAACTTCGTTGTCCATCGAGATAATACCGCCGCTAATACGGAATGAACTATTGAAGGCATACCAGTCGACCAGTACTGAATACGAACTAAGATCTATTCCAAGATCGAATTCAACATCCTCTATTTCCTGGTCGTCGAAATCAATGTCGAGTGCATTGATACCGACCCTTGCATTGATATTCGATCTTACCGCCGTAGTAAATTCACCGCCGAGTCCCAGTGTACTTGTTTTTGCCGATACTGCATATCTTCCGGTATCCGTACACCCCGCTCCACAAGCAAGTAAAATTGACAAGATCAATAACAGAATTGCATTTCGTTTCATTCTCATGGCATTTCCTTCCTTTCTTTTTAAATGGCTATATTTGCTCAGTTTCGCCGCAAAATTGTATTTACGATAGAATAGCAGGTTGATCTTGAGAATTCAAACTTTCTATTGTTTGTTTTTTGAAATATTTTTATTTCTTTCGCTGTCGAGACATTCCCTGACGCCTCTATTCTTAGCCAAAAATTAATGGTCGTTTCGACTCGCCCGTTGATTCGTAAACAGGCTTCATTCCGTTAACCAATCCCTGCTGCAACCGATTTTTCTCTTTTTCCCGCTCCTTTAGTCAGCACGGAAGCGGGAAATTGGCTTTGTTTGGCTTTGTTTTCTTCGGCTCCGCAGGCAGGTTTATTGCCGTAATCCACTTTATCAAAAGACTTTGCGCCAACTTGTGCCGGTGTAAATTGGCTTTGTTTTTTCAAATCGACCTGTTTTTCCGCCGGCCGGGTGACAGTTTCACTTTGGGACAGGGAATTAGACTGTGTGGCAGCCTCATCCCTTAGGGATGGGGATGGATTATGCTGCTCGTTGACATCTTGCTGCTCAATTCGACGCATTATTTGTTGTCTTTGAAGCTCGTTCATTATCTTGATCATGCTTCGTAATTAGCCGGATTTTCACCTTTTATTACCGACTCAGCGAATAGGCCGTGCTTGAGCGCATTTTGCGAGACAACGTCCTTACCCTCAGCCGTCTGCGGACCGGTAGATTTGTCAAGGGGCACTCAAAGTAGGTCAGTGATGGACGCTTCAAATTAGGTGATTTTGCCCACAAAGCCATATACGCCTCGTCACAAGGGCAAAAT
>DAOVMB010000341.1 GCA_030630905.1 Sedimentisphaerales bacterium | reverse complement strand
GGACGGATTTTAATTCATTATGCAGGGCTTCAACTGCCTTTTTCATTTTTCCACCACACCCGGAAACTATTTCTTTTTTAGTAGGCATTCAGAATCCTCGCGATATATCGTATCTTGTATCTCGAACGAGCAACGAGTCACGAGCGACTAATTAATGTGCCGACCTGCTCGCCACAAACAGCTTTTGTTATGTTGCCCTTTTCGAAAATATTCAAAACAATAATCGGGATATTATTGTCCCGGCATAGACTTATTGCCGAATGATCCATTATTCTAAGTTTCTTTGTCAGCACCTCGTCGTAAGATAATTGTTCAAAAAGTTGTGCATTCGGATTTGTCTCGGGATCGTCGCTGTAAACACCGCGCACTTTTGTTGCCTTTATGAGCATATCCGCATCGAGTTCCGATGCCCTTAATGCCGCACAGGTATCGGTCGTAAAGAAAGGATTTCCCGTTCCGCCCGCCAATATTACTACCCTTCCGCGCTCAAGGTGACGAATGGCCCTTCTGCGAATAAAGCCCTCGCACATCGCCGGAACTTCTATCGCACTGAGGACCCTCGTTTCCCGGCCAAGTTTCTCGAGAGTCTCCTGAAGCGCGCAGGCGTTGATAATCGTAGCTAACATCCCCATATAGTCCGCTGTATTCCTGGGTATATGGCTGGTTTCGGAGAAGCTTTTTCCCCTCAGAAAATTACCTGCTCCGACCACAATCGCAATCTGCGGTCCGAGTTTGCATATCTCCGCGATTCTCTCGGCAATTGACTGAAGCGCAGCACCGTCGATCCCGAACTGACCTGCTTTGCAAAAACTTTCACCCGAAAGCTTCAACAGAACGCGATGATATTTGCTCTCAGCCATTTTTATATCTCGTGAAGGGCATCTCGCGTCTCGTTTCACGAGGCATCCTTAGTTATCCGACTTCAAATCGGACGAATCTTTTTATTTTTGCCTCCCCGCCGGCCTGTTTGGCCGCTTCAGCAAGGACCTGCTCGACGGACTTACTGTCGTCTTTGACGAAAGGCTGCTGCAGAAGGCAGTTCTCAGCATAGAATTTCCTTATTTTGCCTTCGACAATTTTATCTATAATATTCGCCGGCTTGTTCTTAACCTGCTCGGCGAAAATGGCCTTTTCCCGCTCGATCGTTTCCGGATCAATCTGGTCTTTATCAAGCGCCAGGGGCTTGGTTGCGGTTATGTGCATTGCTATGTCGGAGGCGACCTGCTTTATCGCGTCTCCGGCTGCCGCGGCGTCATTGCTGGTATCAATCTGGACCATTGTGCCAACTTTTTCATTGAAGTGAATGTATGTGCTAATCAGCCCGGGGCCGTCGAGTTTGTATTTGGCGTAGTCTCCTACCTGTGTTTTCTCGCCGGTTTTACTGACTATCTCGGTCAGAATATCACTAAATTTTCTGCCGTCGGCAGAAGTCTCAAGAACATTCTCAGCACCCTCGTCGTCCGGACAGGCCAGGGCGAAATCAGCCAGGGTTTGTGCCGTTGCCACAAAATCATCACTCTTTGCCACAAAATCGGTCTCGCAGCAAAGTGTTGCCATAGCTGCCGTCTTGCCGTCGGTGCTGGTTTTACTTACGACCAGCCCTTCGGAAGTGTCTCGTCCGGCACGCTTGGCCAGGGTTGCGAGGCCTTTTTTTCTCAGTAAATCCATGGCTTGTTCGACATCACCATCCGTATCCTGAAGGGCTCTTTTGCAGTCCATCATTCCCTGCCCGCTCATTTTCCGCAGTTTCATAACCATCGCTGCTGAAATGTCCGCCATCTTAAAAACTCCTATTCTCTTGTGCTTCGTGGATTGTTACTTGTATTATGCTAACCGGCGGTTGGAGCCGCCGGTTAAATAACAATGACTATCTACTATTAGCTTTCTTGCTTGGGTTCCTGCTGCTCTGTTTGACTTTCTTGCGGAGGTGCGTCTGCAATCTGTACAGGACTTTGCTCGATATCGCTCGTTGCTTGAGGCTTTTCTTCACTGGCGCGGGCCATAACCGGTCTCTTTGGACGAACGCGCCTCGGCCGTTGGGGTGCTTCCTGACGAACAGCAGTCATCGTTTTGCCAATTGCCACCGCATCGGCCAATTCGTTGAGTATCAGATCGACTGCTCTGATCGAATCGTCGTTTGCAGGAATCGCCACATCAACCGTGTCAGGATCCGAATCAGTATCGAGAAGTCCTACTGTTGCAATGTCCAGCTTTTTAGCTTCTCGAAGAGCAAGATATTCCTTCTTCGCGTCAACTACGACAACGGCACCCGGCAAACGGGACATATTCCGAACGCCCTGCAGATTAGCTTTAATCTTTCGCATTTCGCGTTTTAGCCTTGATGCCTGCTTTTTGCTCTCGCTTTCGAGCGTTCCATCCTCAGCCATAGCTTCTAACTGCTCCAGTCTCTGGAGTCGGGAGCGTATCGTTCTAAAATTGGTAAGCATCCCGCCAAGCCATCGCTGGGAAACATAGTGCATCCCGCACTTTTCAGCGATAGATTCTACAGCCTTTTGGGCCTGGCGTTTTGTGCCTACGAAAACGACGTCTTTGCCGGAAGAAACTATTTCAGCAAGAAGTTTTTTAGCGATAAGCAGCCCTGTTAAGGTTTTTTTGACATCAATGATATGGATATTGCCGCGTTTTGCGAAAATGAATGGAGCCATTTTCGGATCCCATCGGCTCACGCCGTGTCCAAAATGCACCCCTGCGTTAATAAGTTTCCGTGCCAACTCTTTAGCCACAAAAGATCTCCAAAAAATTTACAAAACTTGACCTTATACGCTATATACAAACAGACAAAGTAGGCAAACTAATGTAAATCCATCAATATGTCAAGAGTTTATGTTAAGAATTTTTAGTGGATATGGGCGGACTTCCCGGTCCGACACAGGTTGGAGTGCTACTTCTGCGGATCTCTGGTCTTATTCAAAGTTAATGGTGCTCCTGACGGCTTAAACGCTTATTGCATTTGAGCAGCTTGCCACAGGAGCGATAATTTTGAGAAAGATTCTCAATACCAGATAGTAATGATAATATTGGGCTCGGTTTTTTTGGCCTGGATCTGGCCCGTAACAACATTCGTTCGTTTTATCTGGACACCCGGATTCTCTGTCAGCCATCTGGTGATTTGCTCATCAAGAAAATTCAGAGCCCCAGGGTGCAGTTTTGTGAAAAAGGTCTTTACGCCCACAATTCGGTCGGTAGAAGCTGTTTTTTCCGTCGGTTTTTTTGCCGCCGGCTTAGACGTCTCGATCTTCGGTATCTGGACGGGGCTCGTGCCGCCCAAATCCAAAGGCGCATGTGAAACACCCTTATCTCTCGTGCCGGAATCGTCAAATGGGATCGGCTTATCGATGTCTTTGCCAAGAGGACCTGGCTGATTGAGAGGATTATTGAGATTAATATTTTCCATAGAGTATCCCTTCATCGAAGATTAAGATTTAGCAACATCACCCGGAAATGATTCGGTTGATTGTCAGACGACGACAACGGCGTGATTTAGCCGGATATCTCATTTGTCTGGTCTATTTCTGTAAGCGTTGTCAGGCTTTACTCTCAGCCTTATCCTCTTCGGCTTTTACGTTTCCATCAGCTTTTTGTGTCTTTTGAGCATCGACCTGCTCGGTTTGGGGGGCTGATTTTTCAGCCCCGGCTTCGGGCTTGTCAGGGTCTTCTTTTTTGGCATCTTCAGCGGCTTTGATTCTTGCTTCGGCTTCAGCTTTAGCCCTATTAGCCTCTTCCTGGGCTTTTTTAGCGTTGGCAATCGCTTTGTCTGCAGCAGCCTTTGTTTCTTCGGCAGTCTTTGCCTTTGCCTCAGCTTCAGCGTTGGCTTTTTCAGAGTCGGCCTTGATCTTCTCCGCTTCAGTTTCGACTCTGCTTAGCTCTGCCTCTGCTTTTTGTGCTCGTTCCTCGGCCTCTCTGATATCGATTCTGGCCTGAGCTTTTTCTACTTCGGCCTCGAGACGTGACTGTTCGGCGTCGTGGACCGACCGTTCACGAGCTGTCTCACGGGCTTTCAATCCGAATGGATCCGTGATCATTTCGCCCAGACCTGAGGGGGTATCCGGCTCGTGCTTTCTTTGGACCTCTTTCATCACTTCTTCTTTT
>DAOVMB010000359.1 GCA_030630905.1 Sedimentisphaerales bacterium | reverse complement strand
TGCCCTTGGTATAGTCAAGGCTTTGGAAGGGACGATTTCCACCACGCAGCTCGCGAACGACCTGGCTGATCTCGGCCAAAATCTTTACAACCCGCCGACCGTAAAAGGCTGGGCCGGCGGACAGCACTGGATCAACAGCACGGCGATAGTTGCTCGCCAGAACCTTGCCTCGGCATTGCTGCGAGGCTCTGGCCCGTACGGCAACAAGCTCAATCCCTGGGTCGTCGCCCAGAAGCATGGATGCACGACACCAGAATCCACTCGGCGGTTTCTGCTCGATCTCTTCCTGCAAGGCGACCTTGACTCCAACGTTTACGATGCGCTGCCGAAGACGCACCGCCGACAGGATGTCAACCCGCAGGACCGGATGCGTAGTCTTGCACACGCAATCGTCACGCTTCCTGAATTCCACCTGGCTTAACTTGGGAGATAATACAATGTCCTATACACGACGCGATTTCTTGAAGGCCACTCTGGGGGTGTCAACGATGCTGTCGCTCGCATCACCGGCGCCGAATTTCCTGGTTCGTGCCGCGACGGCCGGCTCTGCCCGGCGAGATGACCGTGAGACAGTCCTCGTGGTCGTTCAACTGTCCGGCGGCAATGATGGTCTCAACACCGTGGTGCCGTACGCCGACGACGAATACGCCCAAAACCGTCCTACGCTGCGCCTACAGCCCAAAGACGTGCACAAGATCGACTCGTATCTGGGCTTCCATCCGCGAATGGAGGCGTTCTCGCGTCTGTACAAGGAGGGACACCTGAGCATTGTTCAGGGTGTTGGCTACCCGAATTCAGACCGCTCTCACGACGGCGCGATGCGCACCTGGCATACCGCCGAGCCGGATGATCCCGATTGCCAGACGGGCTGGCTGGGCCGGGCTGCAGACAGCGTCTGGCACACGAACCAGAAGGATACGCCCGCCGTGTTCGTAGGACCGATCATTCAGCCTTTTGGCCTGAGGGCCGAACACGTTATCATCCCGTCTATCCAGTCGCCGGATGATCTGACTATCGATCCCCCGCCGGGCGAATCGCAGCCGAAGCAGGCGGTCGAGTCTTACCGTGCGGACAAAGACAACCCACTGCTCAACCACCTGCGGGACTGCACGGCAAATGCCCGCGCCAACAGCCGACGAATCGAGGCGGCGGCCAGGGAATCCACCAACAAGATCGAATACCCGGCGTTCCGACTCGCCGGGACTTTTCGCACGGTTGCCCAACTAATCCGGGCCGACGTCGGCATCAGGATATTCTTCACCGAACTCGGCGGCGGCGGAATCGGCGGTTTCGACAATCACGCCAACCAATTAGGCAACCATTGCGCCATGCTCCATCAATTGTCCGAGTCTCTGGCCGCTTTCATCCATGACTTGAAGAGAGATAAGCTTCTGGACAGGGTCCTGGTGATGACAATCTCAGAATTCGGAAGGACTGTCAAAGAAAATGGCCGTCGCGGCACCGGGCATGGCGTGGCTGCCCCCATCTTCCTGGCCGGCAGTGAACTAAAGAAGGGCCTTATCGGGTCACATCCCAGCCTTACCGATTTGGATGACGGCGCAATGAAGTTCCACACTGACTTCCGCCGCGTTTACGCAACTGTGTTAGACAAGTGGCTTGGCTTCGAAAGCCGAATCATACTCGATAGACAGTATGAACCGCTTGATATACTGAATATTTGACCTGTCCAAACGTATAAGGTACGTATCGGGTGAAAGTATAGAGTGATGGCAAAGGGCATGATAGGACAAGTCATGATAAATTCGTGACTTATGAATATCCCCGGAAGGATTCGAACCTTCAACCTCTGGCTCCGGAGGCCAACGCTCTATCCAATTGAGCTACGGGGACTATAAGTCTGTCAAGCTTGAATCTGTAAGTTGTCGTCAGACGGTTGGGTGGCAGCCTCAAAGCCAAAGGCTTTGGGGATGGTAAATACAGAAGAAGCCATCCCCAAGCTACGCTTGAGGCTGCCACCCTTCCAAGCTATCGAATCAAATTTGACAGACTACTAAAACCAATGCCATTTTAATACGCCAAAACGGCCGGCAAGTCAAGAATATAACAATCCGCGCCCATAATTTGTGTGTTTATTGGAGTTTTTCCGGTATAGCAATACAAGCCCTTCGAGAAGATAATCTCCTGTTTTGCGTTTTTATCTAGTTATTTTGCCCATTTATGTTATAATAGTGCATGTTGATGGTAAAGATGAAAAGAATGATGTCGTACAACTCGAATCGGGGCTGCTTTTTTGCCTTACTTGCCGTCGTTTGCTTAAGCTCTATTGCTCAGGCGGGTCGGCCCGGCTGGCATTGCCAAGAGGTCAACTTACGTATAACCGGAGGCGCTAGTATCAAGGCCATTAACTACCCCCCGGCCAAGGTTTTGCCGCTGCTTACCAAGCGGGATAACTATCCGAAGTCCTCACCTACAAAAATGCTTCTCGGCCCGAGATTAGATTCTCAATTCCGCCCATTAGCTGATCTGCCCACAGCGGCCGCAATGATGACGGTGATTGACTCGCCGCCGTTGGATGGATTTATCCCCTGGATTGCCGTCGTATTGACAAATAAGAGTTCAGGGGAATTAGAACTCGATGCCATCCCTCAGTTTTCAGTAGAGGGCAGACGTCTTGCAGCAGAAACTGAGACAGGCTACGGAATTGGCATATTCGACACCGGGGCCGGCGCTCACATCATATCGGCTGTGGATGCCGTGCAAACCGGATTGTATGACTATACACCCAGCCTGCTTACAGAGAGCAACATCGAGATGTCAGGAGTGACCGGTTCGACAAGTGTTTGGGTAAGCCAACCTTTAGGGCTGTTTATAGATGGCATCAATGCGATTGATCCTAACGGGCTGAAACTCGACGAAGCAACAATGGTAGGCCAGACCAACGTTTCTATCGGCGTTGGCGATCCCATTGACTCGCCTAATGTGCCAACCGTGATTGGCTCGCCCATGTCCGTCTTTATCACTACTGTTATTCGCAATGACAACCAGATCACAATTGTCCGCAATGAAGAAGAGTTCTCGGGCCCGGAAATAACCTTCTACCAGGGAGATGAACCGGAGATTCCCGACTATCCCAACTCTATTCCCCTGGAGTTGCGCCCGTCAGGCTCGGTCGCCGTTCAATACTTCCCTAACATTCTTGATCCTTTTGGTCCGGATTTTGGCGCGCCTATGAGCCCATCGATGATGACATCTTTCCTGCCAAGCCAGAGTCTGTTCTTCGCCTCCAGCGTTGACGTTACCGACGAGGACAAAAGCGCTATCGATAAGGATGGTTTCATGCTGGACACGGGTGCTCAGGTCAGTGTAATAAGCGAAGCAATCGCCGCTCGACTCGGGCTAAACGCAGCCGATGCAGAGTATGAGGTGGAAATCGTCGGGATCACGGGCGATAGCATTATGGCCCCGGTCTTCGTGATTGACAGTCTCGATATAACGGCAGTCCCCGAGTGGCTGAGCTTTACAAATGTCCCGGTAGTGATGCTCGATATTGCTTCTCCCGAGGGAGGGACGCTTGACGGCATTATCGGCATGAATTTATTTACGAATTTCAATCTGGTGCTGCGTGGGGGCGGTTTGCCTGATTATGGCGGGCACAGTCTTGATTTTGCACCCATTTCTCCCAGACCACTCGGCGACATTGCACCCGGCATCGGAGACGGGATTGTTGACTATCGCGATATCGCCGCCCTGGCAAGCGCATGGCTGACCACAATAGAATCTTCGCAGTGGAATCCGGCTGCTGATATCGCGCCTCCGGGTACTCCCGATGGCAGGATCGATTTCCTTGATTTTGCCGTGATGGCAGAAAACTGGCTCGCTACGTTAGCGCCTTAATTGCACCTGGTCAAGCATTCCACCGGATTTTTTTACCCTCAATCTGTCAACATGTCGATTTCTTCT
>DAOVMB010000216.1 GCA_030630905.1 Sedimentisphaerales bacterium | reverse complement strand
GCTCGATATGCTCGCTCAGCAGGTCGCTGTCAACTATCCCGTATCCGCCGGTATCGACAAGCTCGAAGTACTGCTCGTCCCGGCCGATAATTGTGCTCACCCGGTCTCTCGTAACGCCGGCGGTAGGCTCGACAATACTTATCATCTGCCCCGCCAACGCATTCAAAAGACTGCTCTTGCCCACATTAGGCCGACCGATTATCGCAACCACAGGTAACGCCATTCTGATAATTTCCTATTGCTTATCTTCTTTTCAGTAATTACTATTACTTTTATATCTAATAGTCAATATGCAAGTTCTCAGTCGCGAGGAGTTGTTTTTTCAAGAGGAGCAGATATTATGGAGAATAATCGACGGGATTTTTTGAAGATGGTGGCTGCGGGGGCGGCGACGGCGGTGCCGGGGTTTGCGCGGGGCTCGCAGAAGAAAGAAAAGGCCGGCAATGAGCCGGTACAGAAAATGTTGCCGCGTTGGCGGGGGTTTAATCTGCTGGACATGTTCACAATGCGAAGCAAGGGCGACTTCCGGGAAGATGATTTCCGCTGGATGCGCGACTGGGGCTTCGACTTCGTTCGTTTACCGATGTGCTATCGACTGTGGATAGAGGATGGGGACGACTACAAGCTCCACGAGCCGATGCTTGAGAAGCTCGACCGGGCCGTTGATCTTGCCGGCAAATACGGCCTGCACGTGAGCCTGAATTTTCATCGCGGGCCCGGCTACTCGGTCAACAGGGAATTCGCCGAACCGCATAATCTCTGGAAGGACGCCGAGCCGTTAAAAGCTTTCTGCTACCATTGGCAGATGATGGCGAAGCGCTACAGCGGCATCTCGAAGGACAAGCTTAGCTTCGACCTTATCAACGAACCGCCTTCCATCGGCAATCGCATGAGCCGGGCCGATCATGAACGGGTGGTCCGCACGACAGTGAAGGCGATTCGCGAGATTAATCCTGACCGCATCGTCATTGCCGACGGCATGAGTTACGGCAACGTGCCGGCTCCGGAATTGGCCGACCTGGGTATCGGCCAGAGTACACGGGCGTATCAGCCGATGTTCATCAGTCACTACGGCGCTTCATGGGTCAATAGTAAGAATTATCCCGAGCCGGCATGGCCCGGGCACGGCTGGGACCGCAAGCGCCTGGAGCAGCATTACAAGAAATGGGCCGACCTCGCGAAAAAAGGCGTGGGCGTACACTGCGGCGAGGGCGGCGCCTATAACAGGACGCCTCACAATGTGGTTCTGGCATGGCTCAGGGACGTTCTGGAGATTCTGACGGCGCACGGCATCGGCCTGGCCGTCTGGAACTTACGCGGCTCGTTCGGCATTGTCGACTCCGGCCGAAAAGACGTCGAATACGAGGACTTCCACGGCCACAAGCTCGACCGAAAATTACTGGAACTGCTGCAGGAATTTTAAAACTTTGGATTGAAATAGACGAACTACCTGTTTTGACTACTACGAATTAAGAACGTCTAACAAAACCTAAAATCCAATGAGTAGGCGGCAAAACCGTGATTCCGAGCGGAGCCGAAGGCGGCGAGATGCTTGAGGGCTGTTGTAGATTGATAGGCACAAGATTCATTGCTAATCGTAGCATTCTTTTAGCCAGTTAGTGGTAACCACCGATAGATCCTCCATACTGACGTCGCCATCTATATCTCGGCTGAAGTCAGCCCACTCGCACCAATCGTTCGACCTATTGCACTCCGTATCCAGCCACCAAGAGGCCATTATGCCGTAATCGTAAAAATCAACCTTGCAATCTCCATTAATGTCACCATCTACAGCGGTGCATCCGTCCCACCCTGCAAGTCTTGCCATCATCCACCAGAACGCTTTTCCTTTGAGGTAGCAACTTACGCAACGAGAGTGAGCACAATGACTGCAAGAAGGGCACTTCCCCGGATTGGCGGCACACCATTCATCCGCCCAGTTATGTTTGGATCCATTGACCCAGTAGTCGCAGTCATCCTCGGCGTTCTTATCGCGGAAGTAGTTGCCATCCGGATCGTAGCTTTCGATGTCGGCAAAATCGAAAAGGATTTTGTTGTTTGCCGTGCAGTAGTCGCGAATCTGATTGTTCCGCTGATACAGGTTTCCCGTCTCGCCGGTGCCATTGAGATGGCCGGTCATATAGATAAATGTGATGTGTGGATAATCGATCTCAAGCTGACTCATCAGATTAAGATAGAGCTGAATGTTGGCCTCGGATGTATTGGCCTGACCGCACCAAGACCACATTACCACGTTCCTATCGTCATATCGCGGGTCGTCCAGCATGGTCCGAGTCTTGTCTGCCCACGTGGTCCTGTCGGGATTGCCAAGATCGCCTGAGGGGTATCTGTCAAAAAAAGAGAGAGTCCCCGATGGCGCTATGTCATGATTGCCACCGGAACTATAGTAAGTACGGTCGTCGCAGTAGTCATATAGGCAGTCCTTGCAGTCATAACCGTCACAATCAACAGCGTAATTATCACCGCTGCCGGTGAAACCATTAATCATATTTTTTCCCGAAATTACCTGGCTTCCATGAGATGTGTGACCATAAGCCAATTTAAAGTCCCGCTTTGCTTTTCCAATCCAGTAATCGGGTATGTGGTCAAAGTTTGCCGCAGCATTATGGTCTGCTATAATCGGTTCGGAGTAAACAACTGCTGTGGTAAAGAGGACCACCGTACATAACGATACTATTCTTGAACTTGTTGACATTTCAAGAGCCTCCGGAAGCTCACGTGCGAGCCGATTAACCTTTTGTGAGAACTGCTAACGCACTGCCTGGTTTATGGACTTCTTGGTCGGCAGTTTCCTTTACAGTTTATTTAAGAGCTTACATTCGGATTATACACGTTTGATGCATTATTTTCAAGTCAAAAAGTGAATAATTAGAGAAGCTCGTGAGATATTTCCGATGTGCGCTAAACGGCAGCCGGTATCGATATAAGAAGTAATCTTTTCAGGCTAACCCAGCGAAAGACTGAAAATCCTCATCTTCATATTGAAACACCCTGGGCAATTTTCGATTTCCGATCTTCGTTTGACGATTTTAATAAAGAAATCGCAAATTGGCAACCGTAAACCGACAATCCTACTCGGCTCGTTCGGCATCGTCGACTCCGGCCGAAAAGACGTGAAATACGAAGACTTCCACGGCCACAAGCTCGACCGCAAATTACTGAAGTTATTGCAGGAATTCGAGTAACATCAATTCTGGCTATAGGTCGGAAGGGTTTGGCTCGTACCCTAACTTGCCCCACGCCGCCTTCTGCACACGGTAGAGGTCCTCATTGCCCGTGGCGGTAACCAAGTCATTCCAGTTGCCTTCCCGCCTGCCGAGTTGAGTGGTTCGAGAGTCCCGCCACTTCCAGTATTCCACGTGGCTGTCCGCAAATCCCCAATTGCTGCCGTTGCCGTGCCGGACCGGGGGCGAGTCCCACCACCGCTCCTGGGCATAAGGCACGGTCCAGCTCTGGGTGGAGGTCCTGCCCTCATCCACGAACACAAACCGCTCGCCCGGACGCTCGATCTCGGTCTTCCTGAGGATGTACACGCTCTTCGGCACGCTCTGGTACGTCATCTCACCGTTCATCGCGTCCACAATGCCGTAGGTGTTTACCTCACCGCGGATACCCGTGGGACACTTATACAGCTTCAAATCGTTGGCGTAGGGGAACAGGGATCCCCTCTTCACTCCATCGATGCGGGTCTGCTCTAATGGCTCGTTATAGAAGTAGAGCCAGCAGGGCTCCGACTGAGGGTGTCCACCCGTTCCACTCACCGTACAGGAGTTGACGATCCTCTGGTCGTGGTCATCTGCATACAACACCCAGGCGAGCATAAGCTGCTTGAGGTTGCTCATGCACACGGCCCGTTTACCCTGCTCCCTCGCCCTGTTTAGCGCCGGCATCAGGATGGCCATCAGCACGGCAATAACGGCAATGACCACCAATAGCTCGATTAGCGTAAAAGCATTTCGACCTCGCATAAGTAACCTCCTTATTCGGGAATATAGCCCAGTTCGCCCCACATTGCTTTCTGAACCCTGTGGAGGTCCGGATTGCCCGGTTGATGAGGATTACCGACCAGATTACCCCAACTATGGGTGAGCGTGCGCGGATCCTTCCATTTCCAGTATTCACAGTGACCATCGGCAAAGGAAAAGGTGGTACCTTTGCCGTGGCGGACGGGGACCCAGTCCCACCAACTGGGCTGACTATAGCATGTTACCCACCCTTCGGGGCCGATGCGTCCCTGGTCGACGAAGACGAACCGGGTTGCGGGCTGGCGAATCTGTGTGGTTCTCTTGATGTTCCAATTGACATCTTCCGGCGGGCTCCAGCCACAACGGTCGGTGTTGCCGTTCATAGCGTTGTTGATGACGTAGGTCCGGGTCTCACCGCGGACACCGGAAGGACACTTATAAAGATCGAGGTCCTGTGTGTAGGGAAACAGGGCTCCATTCTCGATGGCATCGATTCTCTCCTGATTGTCAGTGGTATAGAAGTCATCGAGGACCCAGCACGCCTCGCCGATCAGGCCGAGCCGGGGCAGAAGTGCCGGCGTGGTAATCGAGCTAACGATCCGGTCGTCGTTCTCGTCGGCGTACACCTGCCAGGCGAGGGCCAACTGCTTGACGTTGCTCAGACAAACCGCCCGCATGCCCTGTTCGCGCGCCCTGTGCAGGGCCGGCATCAGGATAGCCATCAGCATCGCAATGATGGCGATGACCACCAAAAGCTCGATGAGCGTAAAAGCCATTTGTTTACGCATAAGCTATCTCCTTTCACAAAGCGGCGCTGGATAGCTGAGTTTGCCAATCGCTATTATATCAGTAGTACCATTGTCAGTCAACGTGATACACAGTATAGCAGACTTCAGTAGGGACGGTATCGAGGATCTTTTGATCTTGAGTGAATGGGGCATGGGCATCCTCACGTTGGCAGGCGATACAATAACCTGCCTTGATATGGTGGCCTATAAGTGTCCAGTTGGTACGTGGTATCTCACAGCAACTGATCGAGTATGCGACTTTGTGCAGCTTGGCAAGGATTTTTAAGGTTGCTTACTCCCGAATATTTCCATAGAATTAACCCCTCATTGTTATTCATGGAATTTATATAAGCTGTTGGAATTAAACAAGATCGAATTTTTAAGTAGGACAAGAGAATTGCAGGCATTGGACTGTTTTAATCTGAAAGTAAAGGATGCTATAAAACATCAATACGGAAAAGAAATCGGCGTGGTGAGTCGTTACGTTATTGTGGCGACAATCGCCTGGGCTATGTCAATGTCGTCATTTGTGATGGCAGACAATGTCAATACGAAGCGCGACCGCTATCTCCTTCTCGACTC
>DAOVMB010000418.1 GCA_030630905.1 Sedimentisphaerales bacterium | reverse complement strand
GTTTGAAATATTCCACGAACTCTTTAACGGTAGATTTCAACTCGTCAAGCGTCTTGACTTTTCGAATGCCGACGCCGGATGCGGATTCTCGTAATTTTACAAATGCCGGCAGCTTAACCTGCGAAGCAATCGACTCAAAGTATGCCAGATTCTCCGGAATCAACGTCCTGGGGGTCGGCAGTCCTCGCTGCATCGCATAGGCGGCGAGAGTTCCCTTGTTGTGCACTTTTTTGATATGTTCGATCTGCGGCACAGGAACGCGAATATGCGGCTCGAAACGCTCTCGGTAACGCGCGATAAGGTAAGTCTCCTTGTGAATAGGCATAAGGACGTACGGCGTTGCTTCATCTTCGGGTTTATTCTCAAGGACGACTTTCTCCAGAGCATCGAGGAACGCCTCCGGCTCTTTAGTCGGATTCGGATAGCGAAATTCCCCGACGCTGTATTTCGAAAATGAGGCCGCCGTCATGGCGTATTCATCGCCGGTGATTACTTCCACGCCACGCCGCCCGAGGCTGCGGGTTGCGACCAGTGTTTGCCAGCCGCGAGAGAAGGTGATAATAGCCCGTCCTGCGCTTTCGGCTTTCTCGATATTTTCGCTCATTTCGAACGTCTCCTTTACCTTTGCATATTCGAGCTATTTCTCTGTGATTGCTTTACCGACTTTTTCCAGGAAGGTGCTGTATATGGCGTTGGTGATTCTGAATTCGCTTTGGTCAAGGCCAAGTCGAACGATAACCATTTTCCACTTCGGGATAACGAACATGTCGTTGTTGTTATAGCCGCTGGCTGTATACGTGCCGGGCGGAGCGCCGGGCCAATTTCGCTTGCCGTTGGATTTGATACCGTTGACCCACCAATTATACCCGTACACCCCACGACCGTCTGCACCGCTCAAAGACTCCAATGGCATCGATGCAGGCACGTGAGTCTTTGTTGCGATATCGACCCATGATGCACTAATCAACTGTTTGTTTTTCCATTTACCCCGATTCAGAAAAAGATGTCCGAATCGGGCCAGCTCGCGTGCGGAAATACGAATGTGCTTGTTGCTGTTTCCTGAACCGCCGTTCACTACGATTCCATCGATCTTTCCGAAGTCGCCCCAGTCCCATTTTGCCCTGTCCATGCCGATTGGGTCGGCAAATCTTTTTTTGAACAGAGCCTCTATCGGCTCATCGGCGATGTGGGTCAGAACATTGGCAAACTGGTTCATGGCCGAGTCCCAGTACGCGTATCGCGAGCCGGGCGGTTTGAACAGCGGCGTTTGGGCCGGTTTGAACGGTGTGCGGCTCGGCCCGTGTTTGTAACTGCCGCTGGAATCATCGCCGATGGCGTAATATCCGGATGTCATGGTTGTAAAGTGCCGCAGCGTGATATCCGGATAGACTTCCGCCATGGACGGCACATAGTCCTTTGCAAGTGTATCGAGCGTGGCCTTGTTATCGTCGATGAGCAGGCCGAGTACGGTGCTCGTAAATGATTTCGTCAGTGACCACACTCCGTGCATCTTGTCTATATCTGCACCTTTCCATATCATATAACCATTGCGGATAATGACAAGTTCCTTGACACCGTCGGGGCCGGAGTTGTTCTTCAGGTACGATACAGCGGCTTTAAGCTTAGTTGAATCTACGCCCTGTGCTTCGGGTTTGGTCTCTTGCCAGCGCTGGCCGGGAAAAACCATTGTTGACGAGGCAGCGACAGCCGGCCTGTCAAGGGGTACTATCATAAAGCAAAAACTGTAAGTTATGAGTATGAATATGATCCAAAGTCTTGTTTGTTTCATATGCCTCTATCTCCACTGTAAGTTCCTAAGCGTTTTGTTAAACACTCTGCTGTATCGCTCCTGGTACGGATAGGTCCCATCCTTTTCGGTACTCGCGCCGGATGAGCTTGTCGGCTTCGGGGGCATTTGTTGCCCTCAAAGCTTTCGTATCCCACTCGATTTTCTTGCCGAGGCGAACCGCCAGATTGCCCAGAAGAACCATCTCGGTGAGCGGGCCGGCGTAATCGAAACTGGACAGAGCTTTAGGTCCGCCTTTACACGCCTCGATCCACTCCACGTCTTCGTTGGGCACACGGCGGATGGTCTTCGGGACGTCGGCGAACTGTTCGGCTCGGCGGCTGGGAGTAACGATCCAGTCTGTTGAGCTACGTTTGAACAACATCATTCCATCGTCGCCAACGAGAATCATGTCCCAACGCTGTGGGTTGCTGATAGCGGGCAGCTTTTTCTTCTTCCCGCCATTCCCGGTATCGGCAGCCTGCTTGTCTGCACCTGACTTCTTTGCCTCTTCGGTCGCCCGTTCGAGAAGGTCATACGGCGCGTTCTGCTTGCCGTCCTTATTGCCGTCGTACCAGATGTACTTGACCGCAGGTCCTTCGACCGCAGCCCTTGGTCCGACGGAACTACCGAGCTTACCGCCGCCCACTGAAGTGCGAGCGGCAAACTGATACGTAATAGTGGACCAGTCAGGACCGGTTTCGGCGGTCTGCCCGCCGGATTCGGCTTCGACGCTCCGGGGTGAGCCCAGGTCGAGTGCCCAATACGGCATATCCATGATGTGGCAGGCCATGTCCCCGAGCGCACCGGTGCCGAAGTCCCACCAGCCGCGCCACTTGAACGGAACATAACAGGCGTTGTAATCTCGCATCGGTGCCGGGCCAAGCCAAAGGTCCCAGTCAAGGTCGGCCGGTTTGGGCTCGCCGGCGAGGCGCTGACGTTCGTCGAGGGCTTTTTGCCCCTGCGGCCAGATCGGGCGATTGGTCCAGGCATGTACCTCACGCACAGGACCGATGATACCGGCGCGCACAAGTTCTACGGCGCGACGGATCGGCTCTCCGGCATGAGCCTGATTGCCCATCTGTGTCTGTACTTTGTAATAGGCGGCTGCCTTTGCCATTATACGTGCCTCATAGATCGAGTGCGTCAGCGGTTTTTGGCAATACACATGTTTGCCCAAAGACATAGCCATCAAGGATGCAATCGCGTGCGTATGGTCCGGCGTGCTTACTGTAACGGCGTCGATGCCTTTTTCCTTTTGGAGCATAACACGGAAGTCCTTGTAGCGTTTCGCGCCGGGAAAACTCTTGAACGTCTTGCCGGCCCGAGCGACATCTACGTCGCAGAGTGCCACGAACCTGCCGCCCGCCCGGGTCAAGTCTTTCACCTCACCGGCCCCTTTGCCGCCAACACCGATACCCGCCAGGTAGAAGCGGTCATTGGCGCCCCAGGCACACTTGGGAATGTAGGTGAACGCAAACGAGGATGCTGCTGTGGCCAAAAAATCGCGGCGACTAATTCTTCGAGAATTCATCTTTCATCCTTTCTATTGATTTGAGGATATAGATAGCATATTAGAAGCAT
>DAOVMB010000285.1 GCA_030630905.1 Sedimentisphaerales bacterium | reverse complement strand
GTCCACATCAGCGAGAACGACCGCGGCACACCCGGCAAAGGGCACATCGACTGGCCCGGCACATTCAAGGCTCTCAAGTCGGGAGGCTACGACAAATGGCTCGTAATCGAGGCGTTCGGTCGGGCGCTACCGGCTCTGGCCGCCGCGACGTGCGTCTGGCGTGATTTCTTCCCCAGCGCCGATGAAGTCTATACCGAGGGTTTGAAACTTATCAAGGAACAATGGCAGGCCGCAGGCTAAAAAAATGCAAATATCAAAGATTGGAGGAATTGTTATGTATAGAACTATCCTAAGTCGAATAGACGGAATCCAGCAAGTAGGGTGGGGCTTGCCCCCCCGTTGGGCGGCATTCGGTGGGCTAAAGCCCTCCCTACCTTTAATCTGTATTATGTTGCTCGGCGTACTGGGACTCGTCACGACGAGTGCTCTTGCTCAAGAGGCTGGCTTTAAGCCGATCTTTGATGGTCGCACGCTCGACGGCTGGAAGGCCCCCGAGATGAGCTACTGGTCCGTCAAGGACGGGGCAATCACCGGGCGCTCCACCCAGCAGAATCCGGTCAAGAGCAACCAGTTTCTCGTCTGGCAGCTTGGCGAGGTTGACGATTTCGAGTTTAAGCTGAAATACCGCATAAGCGGCACACCGGCGGCTAACTCCGGCATCCAGATTCGCAGCCGGGTTGATGAAGCCGGCCACGTCGCCGGCTACCAGGCGGACATCGATCTGGCCGGTCGATATGCCGGGGCGCTTTATGACGAGCGAGGACGGGGGATGCTTGCTGAGCGGGGGCAGAAAACCGTCATCGGCTCAGATGGCAAGATGGGCCACAGTCCGCTCGGCGACGCGGATGCCCTGATGACCGGTATCAAAAAGGGTGACTGGAACGACTACCATATCATCGCCCGCGGCGACCAGATCATTCTGAAAGTCAACGGCCAGGTCACCGCCGAGATCATAGACAACGACAAAGGGCAGCGTGAAATGTCCGGCGTCCTGGCCCTGCAATTGCATGCAGGCCCGCCCATGACGATCCAGTTTAAGGATATCCGAATGAAACGTACGAAGCTGGAAGATAGAAAGAAGATCGTCCTGGTGGCCGGCCCGCGCAGTCACGGCTACGGCGCCCACGAGCATAATGCCGGCTGCATTATCCTGGCAAAGCTGCTCAACGAGAACATACCAAGCGTTTACGCGACGGTATATCTTAACGGTTGGCCAAAGGACCCAACCGCGTGCGACAATGCCGATGCCGTCGTGGCATACTGCGACGGGGGCGGCGGGCACGTCGTCATGAAACATCTTGAAGAAGTTGATGCGCTGGCGAAAAAGGGCGTTGGTATTGCCATGTTCCACTACGGGGTCGAGGTGCCCAAGGGCAAGCCGGGCAACTATATGCTCGACTGGACCGGCGGATACTTCGAGACATTCTGGTCGGTCAATCCGCACTGGAAGGCCGAATTCAAAAAGCTGCCGAAGCACCCGATCACACGCGGCGTCAAACCTTTCTTCATGGACGACGAGTGGTACTACCACATGCGATTCGTCGAGGATATGAAGAACGTCACGCCAATACTTACCGCAATCCCGCCCGACAGCACTCGCAGGAAAGGTAACGATGCTCATGGTGCCAATCCGCATGTGCGGGCGCGAATGGGCATGCCCGAGCACGTCGCATGGGCTTATGAACGGGCCGATGGCGGACGAGGCTTCGGCTTCACCGGCGGGCACTGGCACTGGAGCTGGGCATCCAATGATTTCCGCAAACTCGTGCTCAATAGCCTGGTATGGACCGCCGGAGCCGAGGTTCCGGCTGACGGAGTGACGTCCAAAACACCGTCTATCGAGGAGCTTGAAGCGAACCAGGATTATCAGCAGCCCGGAAACTGGGATCGGGAAAAAATCGAAAAGCTAATCGAACAGTGGAACCGGCCGTAGCAATGGCCAATCGGTAGGGTGTGCACCGCACACCAATAATATCACGGTGGGCAGTGCCCACCCTACCAAAACTGCGATGCAATCGAGCCCGCATGAGGACAGTATGAGGAAGTTTTCGTTAATCTTAGTAATTGTAATTGCAGGATGTAATCAACATTATGGCCATAAATCTTCTGTCAAGGACGAGGCGACGAAAACTCCGCCCACATCCGGCATCGTTTACAGGAACCCACGCGTTTATAACGTTGACTATTCCTTTGAGATGGTTCCCGACCCCAATAAAATTGACAGAGCCAAAGACCTCAAGTTGTGGCTGCCTATCCCGTGCGAGTGGGATTCTCAGAAGGGGGTGAAGATCATATCTGTTGAGCCGGAACCGCACGCCAGATATGTCGATCCCGAGTATGGCAATCCCATGTTATTCTGGGACTTCGGCAAAGAACCGGAGCAATCCACATATAAGGTGGACATCAAATTCCGTCTGGAATCATACGATATCAACGTGGAGGTTGATCCGGAACGAGTAGGTTCCTACGACAAGAAGAGCAAAGAGTATGCCCTCTATACCCGAAGTACTCATACTATCAGTATCACGCCAAAGATAAGAGAACTGGCACGCGAGGCTATTGGCGATGAAACGAATCCGTATTTGCAGGCAAAACGAATCGTGGAATTTGCTGAGAAGAAAGTGCACTTTAAGGTCCTGGATTTTGAAAGAGGCAGAGGTATCAAATGCTTGTTAGATTATCCTGTTATAGATGAAAAGACGGGCCAGGAGTATTATGAGGGCTGCTGTAGCCAAATAACAGCTTTGAAAGTTGCCTTGTGTCGTGCAGTGGGAATACCGGCTCGGTGTGTTAGTGGATACGTTGGATGGAATCCAGGAGTAAAGCAGGCTGACGTGAAGGCGAGACACCCATTCGAGACCAAATTGTCCCCAGAAGGATTGGCCTCGACGCAACTTTATTCAGGGCTCGGTGCTCACATGTGGGGTGAGTTCTTCATTCCGAACTACGGCTGGATCCCAACGGACAATGGGATTGGACATCAGCACAACCGAAGGTGGATCAAGAGCAAAGGCCGAGACATTCAAATTGGACCCAATGCTCCACAAGGAGACAGCAAAGGCTATGGTGATAATTGGGTATTACTTCACAACCGCAGATCAGACAAATTGTGCTACGGAGTGTTGAATATTCGCAATATACATATAAGCAAGGCGATACTCCTACACTATTCCGATCCTTTCCCTGCTAATGGGCTTGCCAGCTATACTGGAAATTCTCTCCCGTCAAAGGATGCAGAAAGAAATCTTAGGCATTGGCGTCAAGAAGCCTTGAGTTGGCCCTCTTATGATTTTCCACGTGCCAAAGACGATAAGGAAGCTTTCATCTGCCACATGTTACGCAGACAATTAGGCGATGAAGAGTTCTTTAAGCTTGTTAAGACGTATGTTGATCTGCGACAAAAATCCAACCAGGCCGTACCAACAAGTCGTTTCCAGAAACTCGCTGAAGATATTTCAGGACAATCATTGGACTGGTTCTTCAACCAATGGATAGATCGTATCGAAGTACCCCAACTCAAGTTGGAAAAGGTCGTGGCCAGAAAAGACAAAGATGGCTGGCAGGTCCATGGGCGTCTGTTGCAATTAGGTGAAACTACCTTCCGGCTTCCGATTGAGCTGGCTCTCAATACAGAAAACGGCAGAGAAATGCATAAACTCTGGATGGATAGCAAGGCTATAACTTTCGACTTTCGTACACTCAATGAACCACAAAAACTTACCATTGATCCTGACTATGAGGTTCTCAAAGCTCAAAGGATGCCCCCTCAGTTTTGGTGGTTTTGGATCGTCTATCCAAAAGTCATTATCGTCTACGGAACTTTAGGAGAGACCGAAGCAAACAAAACAGCTGCTGAACGTCTTAATAGTAACTATCTTGGATTGGGTCGTGAGGTCATCAAGGCCGATACGGATGTGAATGATGTTGACCTGAAAACCAAGTGCATTTTTCTCATCGGCAGGCCAGAAACCAATAAAATCGCCCAAAAGTTTAAGAACATTTTCCCCATAAAATTCGACGGGAACAAGTTCATCTGGGAAGGTATAACCTATGCTCAACCAACACAGGCAGTTGCTCAGATTGCCAAAAATCCCGGAAACTCGCGTAGTCTAATTATCATGCATGCCGGCCTTAGTCCGGAAGCGACACAGAACTTTCCCGTCTTGTATCTATTTAAAGGTAGTGGTAAAAGTTCTTACGTCATTTTCGACGGTGATAAGCAGTTGCTCAAGGGCGATTGGGAAGATGCAGACAGCAACTTGTATTGGAATTTCGATACTCAACCGTCCGTTCAATTAGTTCCGACTAAACCACGAAATGAAAATCAGGCATTTGTTCGGAATTAAGTACAACGATATCTTTTTGTGATATATTGCGTTTTGTCAGGTTGCCTGGTCCAGCCCGATTTGGGTTGAGCCCCGAACAAGCAGCTCTGCAACATGATGCCTTATCTGGTCTTTTTTGGGTATTTGGAATATGTCTTTATGTCATCCGTGGTGGCAGGGACGAT
>DAOVMB010000105.1 GCA_030630905.1 Sedimentisphaerales bacterium | reverse complement strand
GAACGGATCGCAAAAGAAGCCTTTCCGTACTGTGGAAAGGGCGCGCGATGCCGTACGATCATTGAAGCAATCGCGATCCGGAAGACTGCCCAAAGGGGGTGTGAGGGTCGTTATTGCTGGCGGGGAGTATCCATTCGAGCAGACTCTGAAACTCACATCCGAGGACTCCGGCACCGCTGCTATGCCAATTGTTTATCAGGTGGCTTCGGGCCAAACGGCCATCTTCCGCGGTGGTGTTCGAATCAGCGAATGGAAGCCAATCTCAGATTCTAAACTTCGTAACAAGCTCGATGTACGTATTCGCGACCGCGTGTTGGAAGCCGACCTCAAGACCCTGGGTCTTGAGGATCTTGGAGATGCTACGGCGCTACGTCGTTGCCCTGAGTTGTTCGTCGATGGCAAGCCCCAGACGCTCGCCCGCTGGCCGAACGAGGGCTTCGTCAAGACCGGCGATATTTTCGGCAAAGATACCTTCAAGGTATGGAACCGGATTGAAGGATGTCGAGATGGGAAGTTCGGCTATGTTGAGGATCGGCCATGTCAATGGCTTGATGAGCCGGATGTGCGCCTATATGGCTACTGGTTCTGGGACTGGTTCGAGGAGTTTCAGAAAGTTGCTTCAATTGATCCGGATACCCGAACGTTCACATTGTCCAAACCCTATTCCAACTACGGTTATCGAAAGGACCAACGATACTACGCGCTGAATGTGTTTCGAGAAATCGACACCGAGGAGGAATGGTATCTTGATCGCCGTACAGCAATGATTTATTGGCTTACCCCGGAAGGAATCGAGGCATCGAAAGCAGAAATAGTCTTAAGTGTGTTTGATCAACCTTTTATAATGATGACTGATGTCGAACATGTGATTCTCGATAGATTAACACTACAGGAAGGACGTGGCAACGGGATTCATATTAATGGGGGAGCTGATTGCTTGGTATCCAATTGTACAATACAGAGACTCGGTGGCGATGCGGTCGTCGTTGAAGGCGGACAAGGCCACGGTATCTTCGGGTGTATAATGCACACGCTCGGCTGTGGTGGGATGCGTGTAACCGGCGGGGACCGCCAGACTTTGACACCTGGCCGGCACTTTGTGGAGAATTGCAAGGTTTTTAACATTTCACGTCTTAAGCGTACCTACGCTCCGGCGGTTCGTCTCGACGGTTGTGGCAACCGAATCGCACACAACTTTTTTGAGAATATACCTTCCTCAGCCCTGCGCATCGAGGGCAATGATCACCTTATTGAACTGAATGTCATCCGGAATGTCGTTCGAGAATCGGATGATCAGGGCGGGCTCGATATGTTCGGCAATCCGCTGTATCGCGGTGTTGTTATTCGCTGGAATCGATGGAGCGATATAGGAGGTGGTACACAGCACGGTGCCGCCGGCGTCCGACTGGATGACATGATCTCCGGCGTCGCAGTTTACGGAAACATCTTCGAGCGATGCGGAGCTGTTAATTTTGGCGGCGTCCAAATCCATGGGGGCAAGGAGAATCTCGTGGAGGGTAATATCTTTATCGATTGCCTCGCGGGGCTCAGCTTCAGCCGCTGGAATGAGAAACGCTGGCTCGAATCTATTGAGCGTTTTCTCCCGCAGGCAAGTAAATCTCCCTATGCGAGCCGATATCCCGAGTTGGCTGATCTCAAGGCCAATGCAAATATGAACTTTATTTGCCGCAATGTTTTTGCCAGATGCGGCAGTACTTTCCTACGGGATGGTCAGGTGCAGAAGACAGCACTCAATACGTTTACCGAGAAGCCTATAGAAGAGAAACAGATAACACATGGACATGGATTTCTGAGTAATGTGGCTATACTTAAGTCAATTCTTTTCGAACCTATTCCAGTCGAGGAAATAGGGCCGTACGAATCGAACTGACTTGTGCTATTCTTCACCAGCCTAACTGCCTATACTCTTAAACAACGACCATTCAATACTCCTTATCCGTGATTGCCGGGAGGCGGTTTGAGTAAGAGACCCGGAGCTTTGGCCCTGAACCGGAGAGGTAGCATGGATCGCCGAAGGTTGTTCCGATTTTGTGTTTCTTGCGGCGTGGCAAGTTGAACTTGTCGGAATATCGTTGAAATTGAGATGAAATTACGTTATATGAGATTTGAAGTTTGCAGGAGTATTTCTGTGAAGTGTATATGGGAAATCAAGGATTACTCAACGCGTCACCTGGCCGCCGTGGGAGTGTCGCGTCCATTTGCAAAGCGAGGTCGGATATGAAATCTTTACTCCAATCCATGATCTCTTCGCTCGCCGCAGGAGCCTGGATCGTGTTGGTCTTATTGATTGCTGTGCTGAGCGCGGAATCGGCTTCCGCGACAATTCACTCGGCGAAGCCCATGCCAGTGGGTGAGGTACCTGGGGCTCGGCCTTATGAGATGGTGCGGGTTGAGCGCAAGCCACCACATGCACCTCTGGTAAATTTTGACTCCCTCGAAGGCTGGCAGGTCGAATCAGCCGAGGGCGCCATCGCGAACCTGATCGGTTCACAGAGGCAGCGCGTGTGGGAATCCCCGGTCGCCCGGCTTGTCTATCGTGGCACGTCGAACAAGAGCACAGTGGTCCTGCGGCCGCGCACGCCGGTGCCGATTCCCGATGTCGTGTCAGCGACGACGATCTGGATTTACGGCAACAACTGGTCCTGGGCACCCGATCCGGAGACGCCGCGAACCACGATCTCACTGCTCATCCTGGACAAGGATAACACGGCACACACACTCGATCTCGCCCAGGTCCGTTGGAAGGAGTGGTGGCTGGTCCACAAAATCCTGCCGCCAAGTCTGCTCGACAGGAAACCCCTTCGTTTCGCCGGCATACGAGTCACGGGCGGCTCCAATAAAGAGGACCGCGAGCTCTTTTTCGAGGACCTCGTGTTCTTCAAAGAGATTTTTGCCCCGCTTTCCTTCAAGCCGCGGCCGAAACGTGGCATTGATCCATTCCCCGGCCAATCGCCTGGGGCCAATACCGGCACTGGCCGATTACCCTTCCCCACCCGTGAGGAGACGATCCTGCCCGACAACCTGACGGCCGACTTCAGCACGAAACTGGAACAGGCGGGCGAGAGCTGGCGGTTCATCTACAAGGATGCGGACACACAGATCGAGTATGAGATCAAACCGAGCAACAGCTTCTGGGAGCCTGTGGTCGTCAAGCTGAACGGAGGCACCATTGGCAAGGCGATGGCGGAAGCAGGACTGAAGTTCGTCGCCGAGCCTGTAGATGCTCGGCTGATCCAGGCGCAATCAACCGACAATGAGTTGAAAGCGTCCTGGCGAACGACCGTGAACGGCGCCGAGGTTGTGATCCAGTCCACCGTGCGCCTGTGGCAGAAAAGCCTCGTCATAGATTGCATCTGCACCGGTGGACTGGCGACCGAGCTTTCGTATGGGCGTATCGAGGGCGTCGAGAAGCCGGAATTGCTGCCGTTGCCTTACATGAATTATGGGGGCCATCATCTGAACGTTCTGATGTCGAAGGGCAAGGTTCCTTACTTCGCCTCGGTCTGGCTGGACTGGTATCGCTCGAATGCCTCTGTGCCTTATGCCGTGGACAAGATCGAGGCAGACAAGGTTCACTTGAATGGCGGTGTGCGTTATATTCCGAAGACCGACGGCCGGCGCAACGACCTCTACGAGCGATTCTTCGTCACGTTCTCGCCTATTTTCGAAGAGACGCTGCCGACAATCGCGAATCCTCCGGCGAAGCGCGGACGCGAGGCTGCCACGCGCCTGTGGCAGGAAAGCTGGGGTCCGGCCAGCTACGAGCGCGAGCACGAGCGGTCAAAAAAGCTGTGTGCGTACGGCATTGAGATGCTGACCCAATGTAACCATGAGATCACGTGGCGCGACAGCGGTGAGAGCTTCACGTTCCGCGAGGTGGCCGCACCGGGCAAAGGCGGCGATGAAGCTCTCAAGAAGTACGTGGCGGCTCAACGTTCGCTCGGCTGGCGGTCGGGCCTCTACACGAACTACACCGACTTCGCACCGGTTAACGCCTACTGGGATATCGACCGGGTGATGCGCCGACCCGATGGCAATCTGGTAACCGCCTGGGCGCGATGCTATTCACCCAAGGCGCTCTTCGCCGTTGAAATGGACCGCAAGCTCGCCCCGCTTATTCAGAGCAAGTTCGGCACGAACGCTGCTTATACCGACGTCCACACTTCTGTCAGTCCGTGGGATCGAACGGACTTTGATGCCCGCGTGCCCGGCGCCGGGACCTTCGCCGCGACTTTCTATGCCTATGGTGAATTGCTCCTGCACGATCAGGACGTCTATGACGGCCACTGCTGGTCCGAGGGCAATCATCAGTGGCTCTATTCCGGCCTTTGCGTCGGCAACTACGGCCTGGCGTATAGCAGCCTGCGGCTCTGGGAGTATCCGTACCTGCCTCACTTCGACCTGCTCAAGATGCACCCACTCTCCGTCGATATTGGCGTACCGTGGACGAGCCAATTCTTCAAGGGCAAGGAAGGCTGGCAGAAACCGGAGAATATCGTTGCGAGCATCGATCAGTTCCTCGCGGCGACGATTGCCTACGGTCACATCGGCTGGCTTGTTGAGGAAACCTACGGCATACGGCAGACCTGCCGGTCGTACTACATGCTCCAGCCGCTTCAATCGAGGTACGCGATGCTCAAGCCGCGAGAGATCCGCTACGGCACAGACCACGGCCTCGTCAGCTCCTCCGAAGCATTCTCGAGTGGTGACTGGCGTAAATCGAAGATCTTCGTCCACTACCCTGATGACCTGCTCATCTGGATCAACGGCAACGCAGACGAACCGTGGCGCGTAGAGCATCAAAGCGTTACGCACAACTTGCCACCATTCGGTTGGCTTGCCGTCGGCAGAGACGACTTCTACGAGTGCTCGGAATCGCTCGATGGAAAGCGGTACGATCGCGCCAGTTCGCCCGAGTGTATTTTTGTTGACGGCCGCGGCACATGGCGCAGCTTTGATGGCATCGCGACCTCCGGCAGTGTGGCTGTGCGACGTGTGAAGGAAAGTAAAGGCCTCTCGATCATCACCATTGAAGACGTGGACCGGCTCGTGATTGGAAAGCCGGGCGGAACGTTTGCCTCGGACGATGTGCGAGCAACTATCGGAGCTGTCGCTCGTGCAGAGGCAATCGCCGTGCAGGCTTTCGACCTCAGCGACAAAGACCTTGGTGAGGTCGCAATTCAACGGACCGAATCCGGATGGGAACTCAAACCACCCGCGTCCACGATGCGACTGGACGTTGCCGCGAAGTAGCACCACATTCTACAGGTTGTGACCTGTGCGGGAGGAGGTCGGTTCTTCGCTTCGCTCCTCCTAAGAAAGCAGCTCTTGCCGACTTGAATAGATAAGCGGCCCCCATTTTTTGGCCTACAAAACGTCAGATTTCCTTGATAAGTCGTGTCACCAAAATGTCACTATAAATACTAATTTTACCCAAATCCAGCCCATCTTAAGTTCACTTTTTGGCTGAAAAACGCCATTTTCTTTATCAAAATCGGCTTCAATGCACTTTGTCAATTACTGAGTGGATGCAACTAATTCAAGCTGATTGATATGTCGTATGGCTGATGCCTAAAATTTGCGACAACAGGGGTTTTAGTAGCTACGCAAGAAGTTGTCTGTTTGCCTTGTTTGGTATGAGCAGAACCATCCAATACACCTATCGAACGCTTGCCATACTGACGTTCGACCACTTCGCGAATCAGAGTCTTTTCAACAAGCTGATGATCCCACCTGTAAAAGGCCAGAAACTCCTGCAGAGTGCGTACCGCAACGCCGCTTGCAAGAGCGATAGGCTCTATTGATTTGCGTTTGAGTTCTGCCATTAGGCCCAACATATACTTCTGCATGTACATAAAGGTTTTGTCACGTTTGAAACAATGCCGGATCTTCTCCAGAAACTTCGCCAACGCCAGCTCAAGGGAAGCCAATTGCTCATAATTCATAAGTCAACTCTCCAAAATTATATACCTTTGAAGAGTTCATCAGAAAACCTATGCACATTTCTTGAGCAAATTTAGCGCTGTCATATTAGGACAGTCAGGTACACATTTCCAAAAAGCACTTCCTCAACCAACGCACCTGTAGGCACTTACAAAACCCCTTTAAAAAGTAACGGAGAGGGCGGGATTCGAACCCGCGGTAGAGGTGTTTACCCCTACGACGGTTTAGCAAACCGTTGCCTTAAGCCGCTCGGCCACCTCTCCGAACGTTATTTCAATAATCTACCCCATGCAGGCCGGTGTTGCAAGAAGATAAATGCAAAACTGCACTTTTTTGTAATCGGCATGGAATTCGAGGATTTTACCGCCCGGATGATATTGTTCTCGCTAAAAAACCGAAGGAGTATTTCCTATGCAGAGATTTTCTATATCTCTTGCTACAATCTCAGCAATGACCTGCTCTGGTCCTAATGAAATCGGTCCCGGCTTAACATTCCGGGCAATCGACTCAGCTGGGTGCGGTTTTTTGGGAGCTTTTGCTTTTTTGCCCGGGCCTTTTCTTCTTACTGCCGTGATTTTTCTATGTTCGGCCATAATCTGTTCGGCCAGGTCGAATTTCGGTATTTCACCGGTCTCTTTCATTGCGTCCTCGCGTATGGCCGGCGGTTCACTTACAAGCGGCGCCTTTTTTGCAGCAGGTCGTGAAGTCATCGATTTCGAGGACCGCTTCCGCTTCTTATCATTACTTTTTTCAACATTTTTAGCCTTGCTCACCGCCACCACCTCCATCAATATTAATCATTCCTTCTTACTTAGCTTCTGTAGTATCGTTATCAAGTCAAAGGCGCTTTGCATAAACATAATACGCCCCACGGGATGTTCCGTTGTCACCCGTAAGCCAGGTCTGCAAGCGCGTTTTGCCCGCTTTAAGCCTGACCTGGAATGTCACGCAACGTGCATCTGCGGGAACCGGCCTGGTCAAATCCTCATCGGCGATTTTCAGCCGGGCTTGCGTTGCGGTAATAGCCTTGCCGCCGGCAATCGCTTCATTGATCGGCGCATCCACTTCTATTGGCCAGCGCCTTAGCTCGAATTCATACATACCGTCGCGCTCAATTTCGACCACCCAGAATCCGTTGGCCTGCATACCGTTGCGGACGGCACCCTGGTTCCACGGCACTTTCTGAGTATGCCAGTCGTGTGACATCAGGCGCGTAGGATTATGTTTGTCCGAGCCAAGGATGGTTTCGCAATATTCATCGAAACGCTCTGAGACATCTTCCCACCAGTCTTCATAAGCCTTGCGCAGTTTTTCAACTGCCTGCGGATTCCTGTCGGCGATATCGCTCTTCTGGCTCGGGTCGGCTTTTATATCGTACAGCTCCTTACCGTTTATCAGCCGCCACTTGTCCGTCATAACCGCACTCTTACGCCATTTTTCCGGATGTTCAATTCGTTGTGAG
>DAOVMB010000253.1 GCA_030630905.1 Sedimentisphaerales bacterium | reverse complement strand
TTTGCCTTTTTGATTGAACAGTTTCGTTGCAAATTGCTCGTGGATGATTTTTTTCAATTCATCGGAAGTGTGATGTTTGCAAAAGTAGAAAAGTTTCCATTCAGATACACCGCCGACGATCTGCTCGGACATTTTAGGTGGGGCCCGATAGGCTTCAGGGATAGGGACATTAGGATCGGGAGTTATATTGATCTTCAGATCGCGGAGTGTCCTCTCTGCCTCATGTTCAGTATCTGTCTGGGCGGAGATATTCCCCCACCCTCCAATCCCATGCACAACTAATACAGCCACAGCCACCATTAGCCATTGACTGCGGCCTTTTTTTTGGCTGCTTTTGCTCATAATAATGTATTAGCCATTATAATCAAACGCTGAAAAACAGCGTTTTAATACCTCTGTACTCCCGACCTGTATATAGACGGGATGTTGGTTATTATATTGCATAATTATTTATCGTCAAGTATATTACTATAATATTAGGAAAAATATTTCCTTCTTTCGGGGGCTAAAGTGCAAATTTCTCGATATTTTTGGTTTTATGGAAAGAAAAAAGCAAGAAATTACTGTTGGTCTTGTATCTTTAGGATGTCCGAAAAACGTGGTCGATAGCGAAAGAATGTTGGCTGAAATCGTCCAGGCTGGATTTCCGATAACTGCCGAGACTGATAATGCCGATGTTGTTGTCATCAATACCTGCGGTTTTATCGCCCCAGCCGAAGCTGAGTCACTCGAAGCGATAAGACACGCGGTGGATCATAAGCTTAGAGGTGCGGTAAAAAAAGTGGTTGTTGCAGGCTGTCTCTGCGAAAGATTAGGACCGGGACTTCTCGAAAAAGTAGAGGGTATCGATGCCGTTGTCGGTCTCAGTCAACGGGATAATATTGCTAATATAATAAAAAAAATATTTTCTTCAGAGATTGGCGGACGTTGCGAAGACTCTTACCCAAACCAACCATTACCCCCAATTAGTGACCGAGTTGTAGATGACAGATGTAGATTACTTATTACTCCGCAACATTGGGCGTACCTGCGAATCAGCGAGGGCTGCAATCACCGCTGCTCTTTTTGCACGATACCGGCTATCAGGGGTCGGTTCCGAAGCAAACCGATGGAGCTTGTTATCGCCGAGGCCGATGAACTGGTTTCAGCAGGCGTGGTCGAGTTGAATGTAATTGCGCAGGACTCAACGAACTACGGGCGAGATTTGAAAATAAAAAACGGATTATCTGCTCTTCTAAGAGAATTGGAAAAAATTGCCGATCTAACATGGCTTCGGTTGATGTATCTGTACCCGGCTGGAATTGATGGTGAACTAATCGAAGTCATCGCAAACAGCGATAAAATCCTTCACTATCTTGATGTCCCGCTCCAGCACGTAAACGACAAGATCCTCAAGTCGATGCGCCGGCCCGATACCAGGGACAAGCTCCAGCACCTAATCGAGAACCTGCGTCTTGCCATGCCTGATATTGTGCTGCGCACAACGTTGATCGTCGGCTATCCGGGCGAAACCAACCGGCAGTTCGAAGAGCTGATGGACTTTGTCAGGTGGGCGCGATTTGATGCGCTGGGCTGTTTCAAGTTCTATCCCGAATCCGGAACTTCTGCCGCGGAGCTGCCCGGCCAGGTCCCGGACAAGGTCAAACAGCAGCGTTTTGATGAACTGATGGTAGCCCAGCAGAAAATCGCCTTTGCCGGAAACAAAGACAGGGTCGGAGGCAGTCTGACCTGTCTGGTTGATTCGGTCGATTCTGGAGATCTCGGCCGGGGACGCTTTTACGGCCAGGCCCCCGACATCGACAGCGTTTGCATAATAAAACACTGCTCGGCAAAGCCGGGACAGTTCATCGCCACAAAAGTTATTGGAACACAGGGTTATGACTTGCTCGTTGAGCAAATTTAATATTGAAATACATTTTTAACAAAGTAAACTTCATACTTATGCTGAAACTTATCCCTAACATTTTGACTATGGGCCGGCTCGTCTTGACCATCGTCTTTCTGGTTATGATTCTTTTGGCCCCGCGGTATTACGCCGACGGTGAAGTGCCGTTTCCCGGTTTTCTCGACATCGCCTTCATCCTCTTTGTCATTGCCGGCCTGACCGATATCGCCGACGGAATAGCGGCCCGCAGATTAAAAGTAACCAGCAAGTTCGGGCGAATAGTCGACCCTCTGGCCGACAAAATTCTCGTCTGCGGGGCGTTTATTTGTTTTGCGATAGTCGGTCAGCCAAAGCTTTTCGACCTGGGCTCCGGCGCGTTGGCGGCGATCCACTGGTCCGTGGCGGGCGTTTTAATCGCGAGAGAGGTTTTCGTCACGGTATTGAGACACATTGCAGAGTCCCGCGGCGTCAATTTCGCTGCTACCGTGTCCGGCAAGATCAAAATGTTCCTTCAATCGTTCGCAATCGGTACGGTAATAATCAAAATGGCCCACGTCCAGACTGCTGTCTGGGGATACTGGTTCACAACTGTGGTTTTCACACTGATGCTGGTCGTCACAATCATCTCAGGCATCAGGGCGACCCAGCGACCGCACGGCTAAAAAGCAACATAAAGGAAAGAGGCTCATGAAAAACATGGCATCTTATCACATAACAATATTGGTAGCTTTCTGCGCCGCCGTAGGTCTGTTTCCAAATACAGCTATGGCAAAGGATGAATTCCTGCCGCCGATTCCCGATGGGAAAGCATGGGAACTCGCCTGGAGCGACGAATTCGACGGCACTCAAATCGACCAGTCCAAATGGGAGATACTCGGCGATTGGAAACGCCGGGACGGCTTCTGGGTCAAAGAAGACTCCTATCTGGACGGCAAGGGAAACCTCCTCGTCCGCACGAAAAAGGACGGCGACCGGTACACCAGCGGGGCCTTGCGCACCAGGGGTAAATTCGAGCATAAGTTCGGCTACTGGGTCTGCCGGTGCAAGTTCCCCACGCAGGAGGGTCACTGGCCCGCTTTTTGGCTGCATGCCAACGCCGTAGGCAAGATCGGGGACGAAGGCAGGGACGGCACGGAAATCGATATTATGGAAAAGCCGTGGCGGCAGGACAAAATCACGCAGAACCTGCACTGGGACGGATACGGCAAAGAGCACAAAAACGCAGGGGGCAAGGAAAGTGTAATCCCCGGCGTCAGTCAAGGTTTTCATACGTTCGCTTTGCATTGGACCCCCAAGCAATACGTTTTCTACGTGGACGGCAAAGAAACCTGGCGCACCAGCGCCGGCGGCGTCTCACAAGTGCCCCAGTACGCAAAACTCACCGAAGAAATCGGCAAGTGGGGCGGTGACATAACAAAGGCCAGGCTTCCCGATTACTTCGTGGTCGATTACGTCCGCGTCTATGACATGGTCGAGCGCGACGATGCGACAGCACGAAAAGAGCTTATCCGCAAAGCAGTTGACGTCAGGCCTTCTGCCCGGCAGCTCGTCTGGCAGCAGCTTGAGTTCATCGGCTTTGTCCACTTCGGCGTCAATACCTTCACCGGCCGGGAATGGGGCACCGGCACCGAGGACCCGAAAATCTTCAATCCCGAAAAGCTCGACACCGACCAATGGTGCCGGATGATGAAGGCCACGGGAATGAAACAGGTAATCCTCACGGCCAAGCATCACGACGGCTTCTGCCTGTGGCAGACGCGATACACGACTCATTCGGTCGCTTCGAGCACGTGGCGCGACGGCAAAGGCGACGTCCTGCGCGAGCTGGTCGATTCGTGCCGCAAGTACGGCCTGAAAGTCGGCGTGTATTTGTCGCCGGCCGATTTGTACCAGATTGAAAATCCCGCCGGCCTGTACGGCAACCTTAGCGAATATTCCGAGCGCGTGATTCCCCGCCCCGTGCCGGGCCGGCCGTTTAAGGACACGCGGACCTTCAAATACGTCGTCGATGATTACAACGAATATTTTATGAACCAGCTCTACGAACTGCTCACCGAGTACGGGCGGATTCACGAGGTCTGGTTCGACGGCGCCCATCCAAAACGCAAGGGCGGCCAGAAATACACCTACGCGCACTGGTACGAGTTGATCCGCACGCTGGCGCCCGGGGCGGTCATATTCGGCAAGGGCCCCGATCTGCGGTGGTGCGGCAACGAAGCCGGCCATGCAAGAGCCGCCGAATGGAGCGTTATCCCCATCGATGCCCCGCCGGACAAATTCGCCTGGCCCGATATGACGGCACAGAACCTGGGCAGCCTCGATAAACTCCGGCAGACTCTCGACAAAGGAGGCTACCTCCACTGGTATCCCGCCGAGACCGACACGTCCATCCGCCACGGCTGGTTCTGGCGCGATGAAGCCCAGAAAGTCAAGACCACTAAGCACATCCTCGACGTCTGGTTCAACTGCGTCGGAGGTAACTCTGTTTTCCTGCTGAACATTCCGCCCAACAGCGACGGGCTTTTCAGCGAGCGCGACTGCAAGGTGCTGACAGAGGTCGGCCGGTATCTGACCGAGACGTTCAAGACTGACCTTGCCGCCGGCGCCAGGGCGATCGCCTCGGCCACGCGCGGGCGGGATTTCAGAGCCGCCAACGCCCTCGACGGTGACGCGGATACCTGCTGGATGCCGCCCGACTGGACCGCCGAGGCCGAACTGACAATCACGCTGGCTGGCGAAAAGACCTTCAACGTCATAACGTTCCAGGAGCAACTCCGAGGCTACGGCCAGCGAATCGCAAAATTCGCCGTCGATGTTCAAACCGGCGGCAGATGGCGTCAAGTCGCCGAGGGCCAAACCGTTGGCTACAAAAGAATCTGCCGATTCCCGGACGTCACAGCAGA
>DAOVMB010000131.1 GCA_030630905.1 Sedimentisphaerales bacterium | reverse complement strand
CTGTGTATAATCCCGATGCCTCCTGGACAGTTGATCCGCATTGTATGAAGTCAAAATCATCCAATACTTCATTCTTCGATCGGGAATTGCCGGGACAGGTTGCAGTAACAGTTATCGGCGGGATATTATACCAAAACGATATGGAATGAAATTGGGGAAAAATATGAGGCAAAAAACATATAAACAGAATTTAGGAGACTTAAATTATGAACGACAAAAGAAACAAACTAACGGCAATCGTGCTGCTGCTTGTTTGCAGTACAATCTCTTACGGCAGAATCAAGCTCGTAGCACTGCCTGAGCGGGCTGCCACGATGATTCGACTGGATAATCCCCGGGCTACGTTGATTGAGGAAGAGCGTGTGCTGACGCTGCAGAAAGGGCTCAACAAAGTGGATTTCTCATGGAAAGGTGTCTCGATTGACGCCGATTCGATCCGGCTAAGAGCACTCGACCATTCGGACAAGGTCACGCTTCTTAGCGTGAGTTATCCACCCAATGAAGCTGCTCTTGTCTGGGACATCAGCAGCGACAGCGACTACGCCGAGACGGTACGAATCAGCTACCTTCTGAGCAATATCGACAGGTTGATTACTTACAAGGCCATAGCCGACAAGGCCGAGACTTATGTGGACTTGAAGAGCTACCTGGTGCTGAGGAACTTCTCCGGCGAAGATTTCGACAAGGCCCGCGTGCTGCTGGATTACGGCGAGGCCTTCGAGCAGGGAATCGACCACGAGGAGACCAAGCAGATGCTGTTTCTAAAGGCTCCAAAGGTGCCGATCACGAAGATATGGAAATTCGATGCCGCCAAGCTGCCCTGGGACCCGGAGAAACTGGAGAACAAAAACGTTGGTATCCCAGTCAGCTATCGCATTGTCAATGAAGCCAACAGCAATTTAGGTAAGTTTGCACTGTGGGGCGGTAAAGCACGGCTCTTCCAGGACGATGGGCACGAGAGTACCATCTTCTTGGGTGAGGATATGACCGGACTGGTGCCGGTCGGCGAGAAGATGGAGCTGTATATCGGCGACAGCCGTGACATCGTCGTGACCCAGCGGAAAATGCAGGACACTCGTGTTGTCACACGCAAAAATAATCGAGGCGATATTGTTCTTTATGATACCAATGAGCAAATTACCGCCAAGATTGAGAATTTCAAAGACAGTCCCACTATGCTGACCATGATCCAGCACATCCCGGGCCAGTGGGACATGGAAAGCTGCAATATGAAGTACGAGAAAAAGGATGCCAATACGCTCGAGTTCGAGATTCAACTTCCCGCTCGAAGCGAAGCCGGTCCGGCCGTGAAAGAATTAAAGATGACCTACCATCGCCGACATCTAAGGCCGGGAAAAGAACCGCAATTGCCAGTTAGAAGATAATGAGATTCAATCCTTTATTGTAAAGGAGCAGTAAAATGAAACGTATAGCAATAGTGTTACTGATAATCGTCGCGATGACCAACATCAGCCGGGCGAAAGTAGATCTGGTGACATTGCCTTCGCGGGACACGGTCCAGCTTACTATTTATAATTCGGCGGATATGACGTTGGTGCGTGAAAGCAGAGCGCTCACACTCAAAGATGGAGCAAACAAACTCCAATTCTCCTGGGCCAATACGCTGATCGATCCGACCAGCCTGGAGATGCTGCCAAAGGCCAATGCGGACAAGATTGACATCGCCGATCTGACCTATCCGCCCCGAGTCAGGAATCTTGGCTTGTGGAATATCGACAGCAGCGTAAGCGGCAAAGTCCCGGTGGAAATTACATATCTGACCAGCGGCCTGGCCTGGCGGGCATTCTATATGGGGACATTAACCGAAGATGAGAAGACGATGCGGCTTAAAGGCTATGTGGTCGTCACTAACAACAGCGGCGAGGATTACGAAAATGCCCAAACCCGCTTAATTGTCGGCAAGGTCCATATCCTCGACCAGATCGCTGAGCTTGCGAGGCGACAGTATCCCTACGGCCGTCCGGGGGAGGCAATCATGCCGCCGACTCCGACGGCTCGGATGGAAGAATCCAGGAGCAGGGGCATAGTAATGATGGAGAAAGTTGCCGCCATGCCGAGCCGGGCGAAAGAGGTCAAAAAGGAAGGTCTCAGCGAATATTTCCTCTATACGATTGAGGGAACTGAGACGATACCTAATGGCTGGTCTAAACGGCTGCTCAGTTTTAATATCGACCAGGTGCCGGTCATAAATCTGTATAAATACGAAGCGGAAAGATATGGGCCGAGCGTCGTTCGATTCCTCAGTTTCAAAAACGATCAGGAGCACAAACTTGGAGAAACACCCATCCCGGGCGGGATGTTGAAGGTCTATCGAGGCGTGGGCGACCAGGGGCATTTATCTTATACCGGCCAATCTTCATTCAAATACATCCCTGTCGATGAAGATGTTGAACTTAACCTTGGGCCGGTCGCCAATCTCGTGGTCGAGCCGAAGCTGATGGATTTCAAGACAGAAAACTACAGATTCGACCGTCGAAACAACGTCTCAGGCTGGGATGAGATTCGCACATTCAAAATAGAAGTACGAAACACCCGTGACATCAACGTGAAGGTCGAGATAAAACGCAACTTCAATACGCAGTACTGGGACATCGACAATAGCGGCGACTTCGGTGCGTTCGAGAAGGTTAATCTCAATACGGTTAAGTTCACGCTCAGCCTGCAGCCGAGGTCGATAAAGAAATTTGAATATGTCCTCAGAACATACCACGGCGTCAGAGAAGAAAATTGGCGCCCTTAAACAAACAGACGACGGAAGGCAGATAACAGAAGACAGAATTAAGGAAACCATAAAATGAAACGTATTACAATTCTGCTGCTGATAATAGCAACCATGACCAGCACTACCCATGCAAAAATCGATTTGGTTACATTGCCCTCACGGGATACGGTGCAGCTTACGATTTATAACTCAGCGGATATGACATTAGTGCGTGAAAGCAGATCGCTAACGTTGAAAACCGGGGAAAACAAGCTGCAATTCTCATGGGCTAATACACTGATCGATCCGACCAGCCTGGAGATGCTGCCGAAAGCCAACGCCGACAAAATTGATATAACCGAACTGGTTTATCCGCCGAGAGTCAGGAACCTCGGCCTGTGGAACGTTGAAAGCGATGTGGCCGGAAAAGTGCCGGTTGAGATTTCGTATCTTACCAGCGGCCTGTCATGGCGGGCGTTCTATATGGGAACATTAACCGAAGATGAAAAGACTATGCGCCTAAAGGGCTATGTACGCGTCACGAACAACAGCGGCGAAGATTACGAAAATGCCCAGACGCGCCTGATAGTCGGCAAGGTCCATATCCTCGACGAGATTGCCGAGCTTGCCCGCCGGCAATATCCATACGGCCACCCTGGTCCAATTGTCATGTTAGATAAATTAGAAGCAGGGGTGGAGAAAGAGGCAAAAAGAATGCTGGGTCAGGTAGTGGCGTACGCTGATCTATCGGCGCCGATGACCAAAAAGCCCAAAGAGGTCAAGAAAGAAGGTCTCAGCGAATATTTCCTCTACACGATTGAAGGCACTGAGACGATTCCCACCGGCTGGTCCAAAAGGCTGCTAAGCTTCGACATGGACCAGGTGCCTGTTGTCAATCTCTACAAATATGAAGAGCAGCGGTACGGGCCGAGTGTCGTGCGGTTCCTCAGCTTCAAGAACGATCAGGAGCATAAGCTCGGCGAAACGCCCATCCCCGGCGGAATGTTGAAGGTTTACAGAAACGCGGGTAATAATGGACATTTATCATACACGGGTCAATCTTCGTTTAAGTATATCCCTGTTGATGAGGACGTGGAGCTGAATCTTGGACCGGTTGCCAATCTTGTCGTCGAGCCGAAGTTAATGGATTTCAAGACGGAAAACTACAGATTCAACCGTCGCGGCAATGTTTCCGGATGGGATGAGATTCGCACGTTCAAGATAGAAGTAAGGAATACCCGTGACATTAACGTCAAGGTCGAGATAAAACGCAACTTCAACACGCAATACTGGAACATCGACAACAGCGGCGACTTCGGTGCGTTCGAGAAGGTTGACATGGACACGGTTAAGTTCACGCTTGATTTACCTCCGAGATCGGCGCAGCAATTCGAATATGTTCTGAGGACATACCACGGCGTTAGACAAGAGGATTGGACAAGAACCGTACAGTAAATATCCACTGATGTAAGCCCCCCCGGCAAAGTCAATGCCGGGGGGATATCCATACTCGTCATTCAAGGATTGTTAAACAGACTCGACAGCTTCAATTTCAGTTCGGAATACATCGAATTCCGGGCCGAACTGCTGTATATAGTAGAGAGAATAAGCCCGCGTGAAAACCAACACAGGCAATAGTATCACAGTACCGATATACGGTACTAACAGCAGGCAACTCGCACAGCAGAGGCAAATGCCTATGCAAAAGCCAATGCCGATTATTGTCCCTATTACTATTTTTATCACAATTTGAAAAAGCAGATAGAGGGTAAAACGAAGCTTGTTCGCCGACAGAATGGCCATGAATTCTCGCCAGCAGGCAGTGCAACTTGCCATTCGCAAAAACATAATCGGCACGACAAAATCAAAAGTAAACTTCTTCACCAAAAACAGCAATATTGAAAGAACAAAGATAGTCAAACCCAAAATTATAATCCCGGGAATAGAAACTATACCGGGTGCCGCTCCGGTTACCATCATAACAATCAGCACAACAATCCCGATGATAGGCACGACCACAACAACGAAGCTGATTATCCCCAGCACGATTCGGAAAAGGAACAGGCTGTTGCCTTGCTGTCTGAATTTATGCCATGGGACTGCAACTTGGGCCTTATTTGTCGCCACGCAGTGAAGAAACATGAACTTGCCCCTGCTGTCGAGCCAGGCCACCAAAAGGCCAATGAGAATGATTAAAACGACGACTGTCACAATTACTGGTAAAATCCAATACATGTTGTTCGAAACATAATTTCTTGCCGTCTCGATGCCTTCTTTTATTTGATCTCCCGATTCAAATTGTTCATGCGGCAAGTTGTAGGGAGAACCACTGCCTCCGCCTCCGCCGGGACCGCCACCGACACCACCCCCGGCTCCTAAATAGGCCAACCATGCACAAAAGCCGATGACAAACCATTTGCGCAAGTCGAAAGGTTTAAATAGTATTAACTTTACCCTGTCGATCGCGGGAGTGACCGGATCAATGACACTTACTCTATTTGGTTGCTCGGAATTCATTATATGCGTCCTCCAAGATAACTGAGCCAGTTAAAGACCATGGTTAAAATAACAATGACTTCTAACAATAAGTTCATTTTCAAGAAAAGAGATATAACAACGACAAGTCCTGCACCGCAGGCTACTGCAATCATAGCAGCCCAGCCCATGGCTTTCTCCCACCAGTTGGATCGGATCGTGATATTCTTCGCTTCCGCCTTCTTAACTTCCAGTTGTTTCAATTCATTAAGAGCGCCGTTTATTAGTTCCGCGGCAAATTTCCTGCTGGGCTTATTTGACTCGTCCGACAGTTTCAACAGACGTGAGAAGTTCTTATCCAGTTGTGTGGCAGAATCGTCGCTCGATAGATTGTCATTGTGTCGTTTCATCATTTTTCCTCTTTCTTACTCAGAGCCGCGAGTCGTTCAAGCTCTCGACGCAGAGATATTTTTGCGCGATATAACAGACTGTATACTGCTTTTTCTGTCGTATCCATTTGCTGAGCGATATCGTTCGCGGAAAGTTCTTCGATATATTTGGCCTCTAAGACCGCTTTTTCTTTACTTTCCAATCTGCCCAGCGCCGAACGGACAATCGCAGTCATTTCCTGCCGTTCAAGCACTTCATCAGGCAACAGCTTCGTATCCATAGCGTCAAAATAGCGGCTGATTTCGCCATTAATGCTCGGCCGGCTTGCCTGCCTTCTGATCTCCAGACGGATATTGTTCCTTGCGATACCGACAATCCAGTCTTCGGGGCAGCCTTTCGACGGATCATAGCTACCGCGTCCCCGTACAGCGTCAAAAACCGTTTTTTGCAGCAGTTCCTCGGCAAGTGAGCGATTCGGCCAGCGCCCCACGAACAAACCATAAAGCCACGGAATCTCCCGGTCGATAAACTCACGCCATATATCAGCATTACCTTCCGCAAATCCAGCCCAGCTTTCTTGTTCCAATTTCTCACGCACTTCTTCAAATTTCCATTTATTGCATCCGTATCTATTAAGTATTATGCGCAAGTGAGGCAAATTACTCACACTTTTTTGATATTTTCCTAACGCGGGCCCTTTGTGTTGTTAAACTATATTCTATGCCGGAGACGCACCCGGCTTGAAGCTGCATACAGTCCGGCATGAGCGATTACACCCGTCTTGCCGACTTCAAGAGCGGGAAGATGAGACTATTTGGGCGTATATGATATCACGCCACCTGATTTTGCTGTCTAAATGAGCGCAATTCCCTTTCAATCGGCCATTCGGCAAAGGCAAGAACGAAGAGCATAATGATATTCGCTATGGGCACAAGCATTAAAAGGCCAAGGGCCCAACTATAGCCAGCCTTGGAAAATATCTTGCAGAAGATCAAAATCTTTACGGCGACAATTATCAGCACTAAAGGTATCATGAATATTAAAAAAATTATGCTGAAAACGGGGGCTATATTGGGCTCAAACTGCATTTTTTCTCCTTTCAATAGGCAATAGAAATCAAGTCAACGGCTCACAGCCTGCACAATTCAGATATCGCACGAGCAATCCGGTCCCGGCGGGCCTCGATCGGAGCCGGGTCCTTAGTGAAAGTGGTCATATCACGTGTAATGTCCAGAGGTACTTCAAGTAG
>DAOVMB010000267.1 GCA_030630905.1 Sedimentisphaerales bacterium | reverse complement strand
CGTTCACGATATCATTGTCCCCGATACAAACCACGGCGGTCCCGTTTGCGACGACACGACTCATGCATGGTTTAACGACCTGATGCCCGCCGCCGACATTGCTCTTGCAGTCGGCACCGGCGTTGTCAATGATCTGACCAAATGGTCGGCTTTCGAGAAGGACATTTCTTATGCCGTCTTTGCGACCGCCGCGACAATGAACGGCTTTACCGCCGCCAATGTCGCCCCCACAATCAAAGGCGTTAAGACCCTGATCCGCGCCCGGGCGCCTTTAGCGGTTTTTGCGATTCCAACTATTATCGTCGAGGCCCCTTTCGAGCTGACGGCCTCCGGCCTCGGCGACACCATCGCCAAGCCCGTCAGCACCGCCGACTGGATATTCAACCATCTGTTCTGCGGCGAATCCTTCTGCCGCTATTGCAGCGAAATCATCAACTCCCTGGAGCCGTATTATCTCGACCGGCCCGGGGACATCAGCAGCCGCAAGCCCGCCGCCATCGAGGCTTTGTTTAACGCCCTGCTATACTCCGGCATCGCCATGACAGTTATAGGGACATCGGCGCCGGCTTCCGGCGGCGAGCATCTGTTCAGCCATACACTGGATATGATGTCCAGCATCGATGGCGTCGCGCACGATCTTCACGGCCGACAGGTCGGGCTCGGCACAATATTCGCCTCGGCCCTCTATGAACGTATCTTCAAGATCGATAAGCCCATCCGCCATCCTTACCCCGGCGATATCGACAGGGAGTTCTGGGGACCGCTGGCCGGGAATGTCCGCCGGGAATACGAGCAGAAGATACCTATGCTCAGGACAATATACGAAAAGTTGGCCGACGGTAAAACCTGGGGCGCTTTTCTTGCCGCCGCCCGGCAACAGGTTCGTTCACCCGAACAAATCAAGAATTGCCTGAAAACCGCCGGCGCCGCTCATACCTTCGCCGACATCGGATGCTCCCGCGAGCGTATGCTCGCCGCCGCCCTGCACATGCACCAAATCCGTAAACGGCCGACGATTATCGACCTGGCCTGGATTCTCGGCATCATGCCGGGAGCCGCCGGGGAAATAATAGATCGCCGGCTTACTGACTGAGGCGCCGTTTGTGGCGAGGCCGTCCCGGCCTTGCGTCCCGCTGGCATCTTGCCAGCCTCAGAGAACAAGGGCAAGATGCCCTCGCCACTTACAGGCTATTGAAGCGTTGGTGGCGGGACCGAGACGCCGTTTTTCTGGGCCAACTGTGTGTCGGATTCATAGGTGCCATAGAACGGCACATTACCATCCAGCCAGATATATAATCGCCGGAGTTCACTATCATCAAGTTTCACGGACTGGCCGTGAACGGCATCGGATAAAATCTCCGTTAACGGACTGACATCGGCTCCTATCCTACCGGGGCGGGTTATAATCGGCTCGATACTGGCCCCGCCCCACTCATACCATTTCACAAACGGTTTCAGACTCTCGTACGATTTGGTAAAGTGTCCCGACGGCTCGCCGGTCAACAATACCTTGCTCTTGTTCGGGCCGAGACTGCCATCGTGACAATTGACACAGTGTTTATCCAGAATCGGTTGAACCAGAATCGGAAAACTGAAAGGCAGTGTCCCCTCCGGGCCGGCCTTCAGTTGGGAAGGCTCACGCCGCATGGCAAGGGGGCGGGTTTTTTGAGTTGTCACTGCCTGGTTACGGGGCTCGTGACAGCCTACGCACCCCTGACGTTCGCCCGGCTGCAAATACGTTACCGAACGCATGGATTGGACCGCCCTGCCGTTTTCATCCACAGCCTGAAAGTACAAAGGTTTTTTCGCTGGAACACGGAAATAGGCCGAGCCGTCCGCCTCGACCGGAACCGTGCCAAGAAGCATGCGTGCACTCTCGGCATTGGCATGACCGATACGAGGCTTATTGGCGACGTGCGTGCGGCTCTTGGGCAAAACCTGAAAAACGCGCAACTCAACTATGCGCCGATTTTCGGGCATGGCAAAATGGCTCTTCCGCACATCCGCAAGCAAAAACTCGCCCTCATCTCCCAGCTCTTCATCCAGTGTACCGAGTAAAACCGGCGGCACCTCCCGTGGTTCGAGCGGAATCGGATACATGGACGAAATGCCTTTTTCCCTGTACAGCAGCTCCATATTCCCGAACCGGTCGAAATAATATAGTCCTGTCTCGGTGTCACGCTTAACATTGGGGCCCATTCCCGGCAAAGGATCGAAGCTGAACGACACAAGGAAGTAATTCTCCGACAAAGGCCAGGGGCTGTGGAAATAGCTGCCGGGCCAGCCGGGAGCCTCGGGAAAACACACCTCCGGAGTCAGCACTTCGATCGAATCGAAGCAGTCCTGACCCGTTTCCGGATCCAGGGCGATACGATACGGATCAAGCACCACCAGCGAGCCGCCTACATCGGCATGGTGGGCGCCGGCCAGAAAAACAAGCTTGTGCGAATTCGGTATCGCCTTGGGCTGATAACAAGCATTGATGCGCATGGTGTAATTGCCGAACAGTGCCATGGAAACCGTGCCGTCCGGGTTGGTGATCCATAGCCCGTGAAAGTTCGCCGCCGAGCGGTCCACATAATCCCAGCGGATATATACGATGCGCCCGTCATGCAGCACCGAGGGATGCCACTCGCTGGTCTCGTGGAACGACAGGGTACGGCGGTGTTGTAGGGGTGGTTCGCGAACCGCCCGTACATCGAGCCGGTGCAGGGTATGAGCCGGCAGCGGTTCCCATGGATTGTTGCACCGCGTAAAGCCACCGCGCGCCGACGATATAAACGCCAAACCGCCGTCCGGCAAGGGACATGGATCGAAGTCGTCGTCAGGGCCGTGGGTGATTTGCCTAAGATTGCCGCCGTCGGCATTCATAGCATAGATGTGGAAACATTTGCGCTGCTCGGAATAATAATCCGGTTTTTGTGCGGCCCGCTCGGCAAAGGCGAAATAAATCGTCTCGGCGTCATAAGAAAGAGCTAACGTGGTATAATTGCCCCTTGCTGTCTGATTTTTTGTCAAATGCCGGCACTCGAACGAATAGCCGGGCCGCTGAAGCAGATAGATTCCTCCGCCGGCGATGTCCTCGTAGTCATAATAGTAGCCAAGATACTCATGCAGCATCTGGCAGATAAAACGCTTTCGCTTCATAAAGACAATGCGCTTTGCCGCAATCAGGGGATTCTTCAGGGCAATACTTCGCGTCAACCAGCGGATGTCACGATATAGTTTGGCACGTCCCGAATTAGTAAGTTCGTCAACGTCTGCCGCGCGTGACTTCAACTTAGCCAGCGCCGTCCTTTCGGCGCCAAGTTCGGGGGCGGAAGGCTCTCGCGAAAGATCAGTGAGTAATCGCTCAGCCGCGAAAAGTATCGCTCCAATCGCCTTAGGTGATGAAACATCTCGGCCCAGGCGCTTTTCCTGTGAATCCCAATCCGCCTCAACAGTCGCTCTGAAATCGGCCGAGGGGCTTGTTGTATCCTGCCCTCTCAAGACCGGCAGAAAAGTAACCAACACAGTCAAAACCGTAATCACGAAAAAAAACTTTGGATTATGACTATTAGACACCTGTGTTCTCCTTGCCTGTTCTTGCAGCTTTTATCCACCTGATTATCATAAAATCAGGCGATAAATACAAGAGAATACTTCGAATCGATTCAAATTCAGATGTCATCGAGCCTTGATCTTACCCGTTCAGGACCCAGCCTGGGCGGTACTTGCGGCTCAGCAGAGCGTTGGCCTCGGCACTGTTGGTGACGCGGCCGCGGGCGCTGTCGTACTCGAGTTTCTTGCCGACGCGGTAGGCCACGAGACCCAGATGCATCATCTCGATCGCCGTACCGCTATAATCGAAATCACAACTGGTCTTCAGGTCGCCCTTACAAGCCTCGACCCATTCTCTCTGGAAGTGACCCAGCGGCGGAATGACCTGGTCTTTCGTCCGCCGGTTGTAATACGTAAGGTCCGCATCGTCGCCGAACGGCAGCAGAATCCGCGAATCGAAATCACAGATAACATAACCCTTGGTGCCCTTGAACATAGCACCGTGTCCGATCCTGTTCAGATCGACGTAACCCTTCGGCGATCTCGGCATCATGCCGCCCTGGTACCAGTGGACGCGGATAGGCCCGCGCCAATCGTTCGCGGGGATATCGAAAGAGGTGTGCAATTCGACGGGTGAGACTTCAGGATTGAACTTCTCGCCCTCACCTTCTGCCGTCGTCGGAAGACCCGCATCAATCGCATTCCACACAAGGTCTATCGTATGACTGCCCATATCGCCGACCTGGCCGGTGCCGAAATCCCAGTACATATTCCACGAAAGACAGTTCATACCCGGACCGCCTTTGAAATACTCGGGATTGTACGGGTGGAATGGTACCGGCCCAATCCACAAGTCGTAGTGGAGGGTTTTTGGCGGCGTGCCTTTGGCGGGCGGATAGCCGGGCCTGCGAAGCTGGCGATCGCCCCAGGCATAGGCATCTGTTAGCTCGCCAATCGCTCCGTCTTTGATTAGCTCGCGCACACGCTCGAAGTTTGGTTTGGCGTGACGCTGCGTGCCGACCTGCGTTGCCAGCTTATGTTTGTTCTTGAGGTAGTTTGCCCGGACGATGCGTGCTTCTTCAACGGTGTTGCCCAGGGGCTTTTCGCAGAAGCAGTGCAGGCCGCGATT
>DAOVMB010000451.1 GCA_030630905.1 Sedimentisphaerales bacterium | reverse complement strand
GCCAATAACTTCGACCGGAATCCACGCTACAATTACGGCAACAGCCTCGATGCCCGAAACAGTATTCTCGTGCGAAACAGCGAAGATTGTACGCTTTCGGGTCTGCATGTCACTAACGTATGGAAGGCTATGGCCGGATTGACGATTGAGAGCTGCAAGCGGATGAACGTCACCAACTGCACGATTCTCGACTGCGACAACGTCGGTCTGCTGCTAAAAGACGTGATCGGGAGCCGAATTTCCGGCTGCCTCATCAGTGACAATCGCCCGAATGCCGAATCTATTTCGCTTAAAGCTATTGGCGGCAAAGGCAATATGATCGTCAATAATCTGCTGGCTACCGCGCCGCAGATTCCTGCGAGCGTTGCATACGTATCGGGGAACGTTTACCCTTAGTATTATTAATCGGCATCTCCTTCCTTTTGAATATATAAAATGTTCTGATGTCTTTGTGGTCACTGACTTCTATGCTCTTGCCAGAGCTCGCGCAGTTTCTCATAATGTTTCTGAGTGCTTCGAGAATCCATAAAGATTGTGGCATGCTTTGTAAAAAACCTTCACAATCTGTCATTGCGAGGCCCGAAGGGCCGTGGCAATCTCTTGCGTTTTAAGCAGAAAAAGGCATTGTTGCGTTTGAGATTGCTTCGCTACGCTCGCAATGACAAATCCCGTCACGATGTTTTCTACGGAGCAATTGTAGCATCTTTATTCCCGGCACTTCTTCCACCAGTCTTCCCACATGCCGGCCATTTGTTTTACCTTCTGTGGATGTTGTGAAGCTAAGTTATTCAATTCAGTCCGGTCCTTATCGAGGTCATAGAGTTCCCAGTCGGCGTTGCCGTACTTAACGAGTTTCCAATTGCCTGTCCGAACGGCTTTGGCCTTGCCGAACTGCCAGTACAGCACATCGTGCTGCTCTCTTCGTTTTCCCTGGAAGATCGGAAGCAGTGATTTGCCTGCAAATGGTTTGAGTTTTCTGTTGTCGATTCGGCCGGGATATTCAGCGCCAGCCATTTCCATAAATGTCGGCATGATATCAATTATGTGTCCTACCTGGTCGGTTTTAGTGTCCGGTTTGATTACGCCGGGCCAATAAGCTATAAAAGGAGTGCAGTTGCCTCCCTCGTAGTCTGTAGATTTGTATTTTCTGTATGGTGTATTGCTGGCATTGGCCCACTCTGGACCAACCGTGCGGTAGCCTTCAACAGGCCCCGGTGGAATGCCTGGTGTCGTATCGGGCGTCTCGGGGCAACCACCGTTGTCGGCGAGAAACAGCACGAGCGTGTTCTTCCATTTGCCGATTTCTTTTACCTTGGCGAAGACCCTGCCTACCGCCTGATCCATGCGGTCGATCATCGCGGCGTAAACCGCCATTTTCAAATCGGCCTGGTCCTTCTCCGAATCACTAAGCGAATCCCAGATCGGGACACGCTCATCACGCGGGGACAGAGCATATTTAGGATCGAACATCCCTATTTCAATCTGACGTTTGTAGCGCTGCCGGCGAAGCTTGTCCCAGCCTATTTTGTATTTGCCCCGATACCTGGCGATATCCTCGGGCCAGGCGTGCAGCGGATAATGCGGCGCCGTCTGAGGCAGATACAACAGGAATGGTTTGGTCTCATTCTTATATTCTTCGAGCCGTGCGATGGCATAATCGGCAAAGGCATCGGTCGTATAGAAGTTCTTGTCTTCGGGAGTGTATCCCATAATCGTTTTGCCTTCGATGGCCCAACGGCGAGGCTCGGCTTTCTTTCGGCCGGGTTTGCCTTCTCCCGGTCTGGCTTTGATGCCGGGATTCCAGTAGTTACAGCATCCGTCCGCCAGGCCGTAGTACCTGTCGAATCCCCGTGTCGTGGGCAGAGGTTTTTGATGCCATTTGCCGGAGATGATTGTCCGGTAGCCGGCAGGGCGCAGGACCTCGGCGAAAGTGACGCCGTGTTCCATATTTTGGACTCCCACGGCTTGGTCGTATTGGCCGGTGAGAAGAGTTGCTCGCGTGGGGCTGCATTTGGCGCAATTATAGAACTGGGTAAACCGCATTCCGCCTGACGCCAGTGCATCGAGGTTCGGCGTCCTGATTTCTCCGCCGTAGCAACCGATGTCGGAATATCCCAGGTCGTCGGCCATGATAAGAATTATATTCGGCCGGGAAATGCTGCGCTCGGCGGCTTTTAAGTATCCCGGCAGGGCCAGCGATGCAGCTCCCAGCCCCAGAGTTTTCAAAAAGTCGCGTCTTGTCTGATTACGTCTATTCAATTTATTCCATCTGTGTTGAAGGTTCGCGTTTGAGATTAGCGTCAAGCCGGTTTACTTGATTTTCAGCGAATTCTTATCCGGCAATTTCGGAAAAGCAGCATGTGGTTCGGCTTGATACCAAAACGCCACAGAAGAAAGGTCGTCCTGCAGGTGTAGATATCTTCCTTCGCTTTTCCATCCCAATGCCTGCATGGTGACTTTCAGGTCCTTTTCGAATCGTATGGGGTCCATTATATGCCAGCGGTACAGACTGAAACGCGGCTGTTTTTTCGACTTTATCACTTGCGGCATACCCGCATACGGCGTGTCAAATTCCTGATACTCACCTGTTCCCGGTTTGTGGAAGCCGTACGAGCCGCAGAAATAATCCTCCGTTCCGGTGCCGCAAATCGTTGGGAATTCCTTATCGCCATCCATGAAGAATTTAATCTCGCCTTCGCCCCACCAGCCAGGGCTGTTCGATCCCCAGGCCATATAAGTTCCGACGTACTGGCCTTGTCCGCGCACGCCGTCGAGAATCGTATAATCCTGTTTATCCGGGACCGGATTGACGCGCCGGAATTGCGCATGCAGGTAGCCCATGTCAGCAGGAATCTCAGTCAACGTGTAATCGATCTGGTAATACAGGACCATATCCTTTTCATCGATATTGGTCATCGTAATCTTGTAGCCTTTTCGAAACGGCATTTGCCAATAGCAGTTGAATCCGCTGCCGGGATTCACACAAACGGCGAGGGATGAAATTTTCGTATATTGTCCAAGACCGCATGCAAAGAAATCGCCCGCGGGGCATTCGATCGAGGGAGTTTCCTCGCCGTCCCAGTAGAAACGCAGAATATTG
>DAOVMB010000283.1 GCA_030630905.1 Sedimentisphaerales bacterium | reverse complement strand
AGATATCGCCGCCGGAACCGGTCATCGTGTAGGTGCCGACCGGGCCTTCGACGAAGCTGCCGACCGATCCCGGGTGACCTCTGAACCACAGCGATAATTCTCCGACGTCATTCTCGGTCCAGTCACGCGGGACGCTCAACGTGAGTTCTACCTCCGAATACTTCGAATAGCCTTGCTTATCGTTGTCGTACGTAATCGGCATTGACTGGGCGCCACCGTGGACTATGCTTTCCTCGGTGAAAGAAGGAGTCATTTCGTCGCCTACGGCTGCGCCGGTGCCGTTACCCGGAGAGTACGGCAAACTGCCGACTACGCCGAAACCAAGTCCGTCGAGCCAGGAGAACCATATCTGGTTGTCGCCGGCGTCGTAATCCTCGAAGTCGTCAATGATGAGGAAATTTCTGGTCTTAAAGCTCCAGAGATTGCCCGTCCAGCAACCGTCGGGGCTGGTGTCGTCGACTTCATCGACGCGCCAGTAGTAAGTGGTGTCCCAGGCGAGTTTGCCGGGATCGTAATTTTCAGAGCCAATCGTCCTGGCACCCTTGTACTCGGGCGAAGCGGTCGTGGCGTTTTTCACCGCGTCAGCATCGGTGCCGAAGTATATCTCGTGCGAAGTGGCGGAATCTCCCGAACTCCAGGTGAGAATCGCCGTCATTTGCGCATCCGCCGCACCATTGGCGGGGCTTGGGGCGTTGGCCTTTACGGGCAGCGACAATGCAGCCTGCGGAATCAACTGTTCCTCCCGAACACTACTGGCCCAGGACAACTGGGCAATCGCCGTGCCTACGCCTTCGTAGTACTCCATCCGAATCGAGTGACTCGTGCCGCCAACCAAATCGATTGGGTCGCTCTGACGACTGTCCGTTGTGGGATTCTCCCAGTAATCGATGATCGGCTGACCGTCCAGATACAACCTGAAACCGTTGTTGGCGGCGATACTAAACGTATACACATCCGTAATATCCACCTCAAGCTCGCCGCTCCAGCGGGCTGAAAACTCGTCGACGGGAATGCTGGCATCCGGAGAATTCTCACCGGGGACGTCGCCGCCGGCCCAGTCAAAGTCGACCTGGGGATCCACGCGGGTCAGCACCGGCTCACCGGCAAGATTCCTGTTGTCGAAGTACTCTGCTTTGAGCCCGCCGCCTTCTCTTGCAACTGTAAAGCTCCAGACATCGCCTGTCTGCGTGTTTGCGCCGTCGAACTCATCGACCCGCCAATAATAAGTTTTCTCACGTTCGAGCGTTCCGGGAGTATAGGTCAAGCGCATCTGAAACTCCCCGGGTCCGGCATTCTTGACGTCGTCGAAGCTGTCGCTGAAGTGTACGGTGTGGAGTGCTGCGTCGAGACCGGGCATCCAGCTCAGAACCACGTCAAGGTCTATGAACTTTTCACCATCAGGCGGACTGGGATCATAAGCGATTATGGAGGGAACCGTAAAACTCCAGACCTCACCCTTCCACGGACTGTTCGGATCGGCATTGTTAACTTCGTCGATTCTCCAATAGTACGTCGTTCCCGGAACCAGGCCCTCCGGATAGGGAAACCCGGGGAAGCCGGCAACATAATTCGGTATGGGTTGATTACCGCGGAATGTATCACCGAGACCGTCGTTGACGTCGTCAAAATTTTCGCCCAAATACACATCGTGCGAAAGAGCAAAATCTCCCGGCATCCAGCTAAGACTAACCCATGTATCCTCATGCATGGCACCATCAGCCGGAGTCGGGTTCACGGCACGACTACGATCCTGGACTTCAGGCTCAGCACCAAAGTACACCCAATCAATCCATACCTTTGTGTTCAGATCATCACCAACCATGCCCCACCATTGACCCTTTAGCATCAAATACATAGTTACAGACCAACCGGGATGTTCAGCGGTCCCTTCGTCTTCATGTGTGTATTCTAAAAAGTACTTCTGCGGATCGGTGGTTAGCTGTATCCGTGTTAAAAAAATATCGATCCACGAAGGGCCTTCCGGTTTGTAAAGTTGGATCAATACGACCATTTCCCTTTCCTGATCAGACTTCGCTATAAAGCCGAAAGGATATGTTTGGCCCTGCACAAGCTGAAATACGTCATGGTAAATCCCTATGGAAGAAGTTGCGGAAGCATCGGTAATATCTATCAATACCGCATTATTCCCAGATAGGGCGCCACTTTGGACAACCTCCATAGTGAAACCGGCAGACCCGTATGATCCCCATAGATTGAGACCATCGTCAAACTCGCCGTTTACGATTTGGTTTTCCTGGCCGGAGGCGATCGATCCGCACAATCCGAAAGCAACGACAAAAGAGACCAGGCAAATTAGTGTTCTGGACATAATGATCCTCCTTCAAATGAATAGTTAACAATGATTCTTACATTTACCACACTGTTGGTTTTTCTTTGGTTCAAGATATTTATCAACGACTTGCCACTACCTCCATTCCTCACAACATTGAATACCACCACTCGTTCAAGAATCCGGATCCTGAGATAAGCCATAGAAATTCCTCTTGCTTCGAAGACTCAACATCAACAGATTCCAATAATACACTTATACCAGATTGGCCGCCCCGCCGTCAAGCATAATCTTCGATAAAGGCCGTTATGCCTGTAGTAGCGAAGGAGTTAGTTTTTGTACAAGTCGGAGTGTTATGTTAAAATGCTGCTGGACTACGAATTTTCGGGAAATTCTTGCCGGCGTGCGAAATATTGCGTGACTTACGGCAAAGGCAAATCGAAGTCAAAAAACTTCTCCACGAATTTTGCTTCTTTACATTGATTTATTATACTTAATGGGGGGATACTGAAATTATGAACCACAAAAGTAAACTGCAAAGTGTTACATCATTTCTGGCAATATGTGCAAGTGTTGTCTCTGCATGTGTTTGTGTTCTGTTAATATCCGGGGAGTATCATTCTGCACACTTCAAAATGGATACTTACAACCGGGAACTCCGAGGCTGGGAAGCCTGCCGTCAAACTAATCCCGCTTATTTCAAGGCCAACGAACAAGCAGTAAATAGCTGCCTAACAAGCATAAATGAAGCACGGGATAACTTCTGGGTGAAACTCCCAAAAGCACAATTGGCGGGTATTCTCATATTAGCAGGTTTAGTGAGTGCTTCAGGGGGATACCTCATTACCTGGATTGTCGTGTGGCTTGTCGGCTTCGTTATTTACAAATTGGTCAGTTTGCTCGCATTTACTCTTAAGTACAATACTAACAGGCCAGTACACAACAAATATAATCTCCACTCATTCACAACGAAGCCTTAAAGCGTATGTTAGAAGTGTATAATGTCATTCTGAACGTAGCGCAGCGAAGTGAAGAATCTCATTTGCTCGTCTTAATACCAGATGCTTCGCGCAGTTAACCCATTCGGATTCTTCAGGGCAGGCTCTGAGCAGGATCGAAGGAGCAAGGGCAATTCTTAGCGAGAGTCTAACATATCCGACATCCCTATTTTCCCCTTAGCGGATGATTATTTCCGTACCATCTTTTTACCGCAATGAGAAGATCTGTTCTATCGTTCGCGGCGAGAAGGGCCTTTTGAGCTTGTTTCCGCATGGGGTGGAGCCTGCAGTAGTGGACAAGGAATTTGCGAAAATACCTGACAGCTTTTATTGGATCATAGATCTGACAGATCATTTCGAAGTGTTTTAGTATCACTTCGGCCTGTTCAGCAAGGGTTGGAGGAGCCGGCGCCGGCATACCGGTCAAAACGGCATTAAGGCTTTTATAAATCCAGGGATTTCCTATTGCGCCTCGAGCGATGATGACGCCGTCGATCTTAGCGGCTTTCAGACGCTGAACGATTGTTTGCGGCTCGAAGAGGTCGCCGCTTCCGATTAGTGTTGTCCCTTCAAAGCGATGTTTTATTTCCGCAAGAAGGTCCCAATCAACTGCCCCGGCGAATTTTTTTACAACGGTGCGGGCATGGATTGTCAGGGCATCGACGTTCTGCTGTGAGGCATCGAAGACGATCTGATAGAAATTATCGTAAGACTCCCGGCTGGAATCGAAACCCGTTCGAAGCTTCATTGTGACCGGGCACGTTACCACCTCTCTTACACGGCTGTAAATTTGCATTACGGTTTCAGGCTCTTTCAGGAGATAGCCGCCCCGTCGCCTGCGAAGCACTTTTGGTGCCGGACAGGCGAAGTTCAAGTCGATTATGTCGTAGCCGGCATCCTGAAGTGCCCTGGCGGCTCTTGCCATTGTTGCAGGGTCATTGCCGAGAATTTGTGCCCCGACAGGATGCTCATCATCGTGCGGCCTGAAGGCGGGATTTCTCAATACCTTGGGATGGGCCGCACTTTTAGCCAACATGACGCCGGAAAAAGTCAAAGGTGCGCCGAAATCGAGCCCTAATCTTCGCATAGCATAATCGCTGTAACCGCTCAGGGGGGCCTGTATGAAAGGGACGCTTAGAATAAGATTGCCTATCTTTAACATTGTCAGTTGGATATACCAGAATCAAGATACTTTTTCAACAACTCATCTGTCCATGGTTTTTCATAGAGCATTTAGAGT
>DAOVMB010000073.1 GCA_030630905.1 Sedimentisphaerales bacterium | reverse complement strand
TTTTGGGGATGGTCAATACGCCAGAAGCCATCCCCAAGCTGCGCTTGAGGCTACCACCCTTCCAGACTCTTAAATCATATTTGACAGACTACTATGTCATTAACTAAAGCCCGTGAATCGGGAAAACGCTTTTTTTGATATTCCGCACAACCGCTTCGATTGCCGGCTCAACGGCATTTCTCTGCTGCTCGGCCACTGCCAGTGCCCTGTCTCGCAGTCCGGCCTGCCACTCGGTGCTTTCGAGAAAGACGCCGCCCATGGCGTGACTCATCTCCTCGCCCTGATCGGCGCCGCAGAAGATGCTCCAAGCCAAAGCCCAGGCCCGCACCGTATTCTCGACGTTATATCCCCCGCCGCCGGTCGCAAGGATTGGTTTGCCGAAGCTCATCAGGTGATTGATGATCTCGGCATAAACGTTATTCGTCAAGCTCAGATTCGCTAATGGATCGCCCGCGAGGGCATCGGCGCCCAATTCAAAAACAATCACATCCGGATTATAAGCCGTCATCAATGGAAGAACGACAGCTTCGAATACCTTCATATACGCCTGGTCATAAGTACCAACGGGAAGGGGAACATTCACGCAGTAGCCTTTTGCCTCACCCGTCCCGATTTCATTCTCGAATCCGGTCCCGGGGAACAGTGTTTTGGGATTCTGGTGAAATGATATAGTCATCACATCCGAACGATCATAGAACGCATTAGCAACGCCGTCGCCGTGATGCACGTCCACATCAAGATATAAGACCCGTTTGGCCTGCTCGGCCAGTACGATACAGGCCAGCGCCATATCATTTATGTAACAAAAACCGGCAGCAAGCTCAGGGCCTGCATGATGATATCCCCCTGACGGATTGAATGCCAGTTCGGTTTCGCCCGACAGAATCATCTTCGCCGCGGTCAGCGTACCTCCGGCAGCTAAAACCGCGTACTCATACAATCCCTTAAAGATCGGGCAATCCGGGCTGCCAATTCCCATTGCAAGTGCATCAGCATTCCAACGTCCCCCTGCTGCGGTTTTCAACGCGTGCAGGTAGCGGGCCGAGTGAAACTTCTTGAGCACGATTCTCTCGGCGGCAACCGGCGCGACCTCACTACCGCCACTGCCTGAAAGCAATCCCATTGAGCTTACAATATCCCGGACTCTTTTCGCCCGGACAGTATTAAAGGGATGTTCCGGCGGATAAAGATACTTCTCAAACTCAGATGAGTATATGAAAACAGCGTTTTTAGTTGTCAAAGCCGCACCTGATTATTTTTGTTCTGTTAAATCGTAAGTGATGTCGTAAGCGTAACCGTCGAATTTCTGGTTGATTTTGTAGCCGGAGTTATGAAAAATAGCAAGCATTGCATCGTTCGTCGGCAATACCTTTGCCCAAAACCGCTTTACGCCTCGCTGCCTGGCGATTTGAGTAATGTAGTCCAGCAAGAAGGTGCCTATACCCTTTCTCTGCCATTCATCCTGTACAAGAAAGGCCACTTCAGCACCACTGGTCTTCGGATCGAGAAAATACTGGGCGATGGCGACGATATCCTCGCCCGAAACGCCAGGTACAACTGCCACGATGGCGATATCCTGCCGATAGTCGATATTGGTAACCCGTTGCATATCCCGATGAGGAAACGACATCGTACGGGCCATATAGCGGGTCTGGACGGATTTCTCACTCAGCGAGTACATCATCTCCGAAAGCGACGGCTCGTCGGTAGGTTTAATCGGCCTGAAGAATATTTGCGTGCCGTCCCGTAAAGTGTCATACCGTTCCAACTCTTCCGGATATGCAACCTGCTCCCAGGATAATTCGATCTGGTCTTCGTAGAGATAGTTTTGAGCCTTCGCCGCCTGGATAAGCCCTTTTCGAAATTTGGGATGTGCGATATGGACCAGGTCCATGACCCTCTTTCTGATACTCTTGCCGTGCAGGTAGGCAATCCCGTATTCGGTCACGACATAGTGTACGTCCCCTCGTGTAGTGACCACCCCGGCGCCTTCGGTCAGGTGCGGCACAATCCTGGAAACCTCTCCTTTTTTCGCTGTGGACGGCATCGCAATTATCGCTTTGCCCCCCCTGCTGCGCGCCGAGCCGCGGATGAAATCCACCTGTCCGCCGATGCCGCTGTAGAACTGATAGCCTAACGAATCGGCGCAAACCTGGCCCGTTAAGTCAATCTCCAGCCCGACGTTAATTCCCACCATCTTCTCATGCTGGCTTATAACGTAAGGGTCGTTAACATACTCGGTTGGGTAGAATTCGAAGAAGGGATTGTTGTCGATGTAATCGTAGAGCCGTTTCGAGCCCATACAGAAACTGGCTACAACTTTGCCCCGGTTGAGAGACTTTTTGGCACAGGTAATCGCCCCGCACTCGATCAGATCGATAATCCAGTCGCTGAACATTTCGGTGTGGATGCCGAGATCTTTTTTGTCTTTCAGGAATTCTGCCAGGGCCTGGGGAATCCGCCCGATCCCGCACTCAATTGTGCTGCCGTCTTCCACGAGCCTGCTTATGTTCTGACCGATGCGGCGTAACGTTGCAGTCGGATTTTGTTCCGAAACCTCGATGATGTCTTCGTCGTACGGCACGAGCATATCGATCGCGTTGACGTGAATGAAACTGTCCCCGAACGTTCGAGGCATCCGGCTGTTGACCTGAGCGATCACGTACTTGGCGTTGGCGGCGGCGGATTTGACGATATCCACAGAGACGCCGAGGCTGCACAGGCCGTTAATATCAGGTTCCGATACGCTGATTAGGGCAACATCGACGGGAATTCGCCCGGTCTCGAACTCGTGAGGTATCTCCGACAACAAGATCGGCGTGTAGTCCCCGATCCCTTTCGCCAAAGCATGACGGACATTGTCGGCAATAAAAAAGCTGTTCATCTTGAATTTCTCGCGGAATCTCTCGTCCGCATAGGGAGCCGATCCCATCGTTAAAAGATGAACTATGTGAGCGTCATAGATTTTGCTCGAATGCTCGACTAAAGCGTTCACGAGATGCTGCGGCTGGCCGCAGCCGGTACCGATAAATATGCTGTTGCCGGATTTAATCAGCTTCATCGCGGCCGGCGCAGTGCCTGTTTTGTCCTTATACTTCTGTTTCCAATCAAATTCCTGCATACCTAAGTCTCTTTCTAAACTTTTACGACACTCATTCTGGCATCAACGGCAATCGCCGTGGTGCCCGCCGGGCCGACAACATACGGATTGATGTCCATCTCCTGGATCTGGGGAAATTCCGTCACTAATTGTGAAAGTCTCTGCAATCCCTCGGCAATCGTCTCGATATCCACCCCCTCCTGGCCGCGGACTCCGCTCAGCATCTGATACGTTTTAGTGTTCACGAGCATCTGTTTTGCTTCTTCGGCCGTCAGCGGCGCCAGGTAAAACGATACGTCTTTCAGGACCTCCACCATTATACCTCCCATCCCGAACATCATCAGCGGACCAAAGTGCGGATCGCGATTCATGCCGAGAATCACCTCTTTTCCACCGCTGCACATTTCCTGCACGAGCACGCCGAGAATGTCGGCATCGGGCAGCTTCTTCGGTATTCGATACATCATCAGGTCGAAGGCATCGGTCACTTCTTTGACATTGTTCAGGCCAACCTGGACTCCATCGACATCGGACTTGTGCACGATCTCCGGCGACCAAATCTTCAGCACGACGGGAAATCCAAGCTGTTGGGAAATATTGGCCGCCTGCTCGGCTGTGGCGGCGACGGAGCCTTTGGGGGTTACGAAGCCATAGGCTTCGAGGATCTCCTTGGATTCGGTCTCGGCGATCTCTCGAATGTCTTGGCGCAGGTGTCTTTCGATTATGTTTTCGACCTTGCGACGGTTGACCGGAAAGAGCTTTACGACCCGCTTGGGCCTGGTGCGCCACCTGACATAGTCCGCCATCGCTTTCATTGTCGAAACAGCACTTTCAGGGGCATCGTACTGCGGGATATTCCCTCGCCGTAAAATCATCACTCCGTCCCGGACCTTCTCGGCACCCATGAAACAGGCAAGAATCGGCTTGTTGTGTTTTCGAGCACTCATCTTGGCCAGCGCTTCGGCGGTAGCCACAGGTTCGGTCATTGCCTGGGGCGTCAGAAGCACCAGGACGATATCAACATTTTCATCACCGAGAACCACATCCAGTGCGAACTCGTACCGGTCGGCCAGCGCATCTCCCAGCACATCAACGGGATTATTCAAGTTCGCCGCTGCCGGCAGCTTGGAAGCCAATGCCTCTATCGTTTCATCGGCGAGTTTTGCAAAGGTCAGCCCCACTCGTTCGACGGCGTCGGCAGCCATAATTCCCGGCCCGCCGGCATTGGTAATTACGGCAACTCTCGGCCCTGCTGGAAGCGGCTGGTCGGCAAACGCATGGGCATAATCAAACTGCTCCTTTATCGAATTGCACCGGATGATCCCTGCACGTTCGAAGACACATTCGTACGCCGTCTCGCTGCCGGCCAGACTTCCGGTATGAGAGGAGGCGGCTTGGGCGCCGGCCTGTGTACCGCCGGACTTCATCAGCAGGATAGGTTTATCATGAGAAATTCGCTCCGCCTGGTTAACAAAAGCATTGCCATCGGTAATACTTTCGAGATAGCCGGCAATCACTTTGGTATCCTTATCTTCTCCCAGAGCTTTTATCAAATCCAGCTCATCGACGTCCGCCTTATTGCCGATGCTCACGAGCTTGCTGAATCCGATACTGTTCGCGTTGGCCATATCGAGAATCGCCGCCAGCAAAGCTCCGGACTGCGAGAGATAGCCGATGACTCCTTCGGCCGGCAGGTCGCCGCCGAAACTGGCGTTGAGCTTGTTTGCCGGCGCGATTACTCCCAGACAGTTGGGACCGATGATTCTGATGCCGGCCTGTCTTGCGATCCGAACAACCTGTTTTTCAAGCTCTCGGCCCTCTTCGCCGACTTCTTTGAAGCCGGCGGTAATAACGATGACCGACTTTACCCCGACCTTCACGCACTGCTGCATCATTGCAGGGACAAACTTTGCCGGAATGACAATAACCACCAAATCGGGGGCCTTACCGATAGATTGAAGGTCAGGATAGCACTTTAATCCCTCAATTGTATCTGCTTTTGGATTGACCGGAAATATTTGCCCCTCGTATCCGGCCCCAATCATATTTACTAAGATTTCGTACCCGACTTTGCCCTTTTGGCGGGAGGCGCCAACAATTGCAATCGATTTGGGATTGAAGAAACTTTCAATACTCATAACGACTGGAAATCCTTTCTATAACAAGAACCCATTCCGAAATAAGCAAAGTATTATATTCGGTTAATCCTCCTCTTGCAAATCCTTTTCGGTACGATGAGCCGATTTACGTATGATTTGCCAGTACAATAATCTCCGCGGGCCGAATATTTTCAATCCGGACAAACGCCCTGCCGTCCGCAGTTCTGTTTACTTGAACCACAGAACCTGCCGGTTGCGTGCCTGAATAGTCTTGCGTCTGTGCGACCTGGGCCGAATTGAGAACAACCGTCATCGTGCCGGAACCGCCTGAATTGAGAGCTGCGTCCACGATAATGTCGGCGCCTCGCAGCTTGGTACCGTTGACATTCATAACACAAAGCAACTCCTCATCGTCCAGGATTCGCGACCAGGCAACTATTTCCCCCGGCCCGTAGAAATCGAAGGGCTTGTTCAAAAAGGAGGTGCGGCGAAGATATTGCCTGCCGCAGCGAAGAGCCGGATATTTACTCCGAAGCGCGGCAGCCGCGGCAATCCGCTTGTACACCGGATGATTCTCATCGAAACAGTGGCGTCCCGCCGTTCCGAAAGGGCCGAAACCGGGCAGATTCATATCCGGCTCGTGCAGGCCGGCTGTCCCGGATGCCCTTGGATGCTCCGGGCCAAACATCGCCTCACGCAGGTACTGGTCCGAAGCCTTCCAGCCCGGCAGCCATTTCCTCTCGGAAGGCTCAGGGCCGGCAAAGGCCTGCTCGGTCCCGTAATAAATGCACGGAATACCCAAAGTGAAAAGCTGCAGGACAACACCCGCCGCGACCTGGTGATCGCAGGAAGCATCGGTTGAAAATCGAATCTTCTCGCCATAAACTTGGTCATGGTCGTCAAGAATAGAAACATGCCGCCAGCCCAAATTGCGGTGCGAGCCCATACCGGCATCGCCGGGATTGAAACCGTCAAAATAATCCTTCGGAGCTCTAAGGCCTTTGGCAACACCATTGAGAATGGGACGCATTTCTCCGATATCCAGCGCTGCAGTGAGATTGCGATTGAGAGCGTCGAGATAGTAGTCCTGGGCATAATCACCGCCGGAGATCTCGCCGACGAGGAAGAAATTCTGCTTGCCGATATTCGCTGCGAATTCCTTGACGGCGCCGCAAAAATTCCGCGCTTGTTCCTTCGTCACATGCTTGAGTGTGTCGATGCGGAATCCGTCGCAGTCAGTCAGGGCCATCCAGTATTTATAGCATCGTGACAAGTCGCTCAATACATACGGCTGGTCAAGATCAAAATCCCGCAAGTCGCAGAAGTCGGAGCGCTTGTGCTCGGCATTCGGATCGTCGATCCTGCCCTCGCCCATATCGCCCGTTCCCGCCCGTGTGTAGCAGTCCCGGTGCTGTAGTTCCGTCGGCCAGACGCCGTCTTCTTCCGTTGTTATATCGGGGACGGGCTGCCCCCGGCCGTCGCGCCACGAACCAAACGGATAGCTACCGTCGGGCTTATAAACGGCTTCATAAATCCCGCCGGGAGTATCAGGGCGATAGAGCCAGTTAGCGCCCGAGTGGTTAAAAACAACGTCGAGGATTATCCGCAGACCTTTCGCGTGGGCCGCAGTCACTAGCTCGACAAGGTCCTGCCTGCTGCCAAACCGGGGATCCACTTCCAGGAAATCCTGAATACCGTAGCCGTGATACGTGTCCAGATGTCCCCGCTGCTTGAATACGGGACTGAGCCATATCGCCGTGACGCCAAGCTGCTTTAAATAGCCGAGCTTCGATTGCACGCCCTTGATAGTACCACCCTGCCAGCGTTGCCGGCCTGATTCCGCCCATCGATCCCAGCGCCAATGATCGCCATCAAGCAATACAGGACGGGCAGCTTTAAGATTCTCCCTCTCCAGCAACGGACGCGAATCCTCCCACCCGTCGCTGAACCGATCTACCAGCAAAAAATACAGCACCTCGTCTCGCCAGTCCACAGGCGAGGGATAATAGCTCTGGCGTTCGGGCCGGCATGAAATGTCGTGAACACTCTCGGGTCTGCTCCGGCTCAGTACGTCTTCTGTAAATGACATATCTTAAGAATCCTTTCTTGTCTGACTGCCTGAATATTACAACGATCTAATATATTATCGGCAGATTATAACATACTTATTGAATTATTCGACAGACGCAACTGCCATCCGGCAGCTGGCAAACATGCTGGGCGGCACTCTGAAATTTGTGGAAGCGTGCGCAAAATCGAACCGGTCGGAAACGTATCCCGATTTCTCATATTTCACAATGCGCTAATTCAGACCGAACCGTCAAGGGCAATTGCACCGTGAAGGTTGCGCCGGAGCCTTTTGCGCTTTCTACGCTGATCGTGCCATTATGCTGTTGTACTATCTGGCGGGCTATAGCCAGGCTCAGGCCCTGGCCTTGCGAGTGGTGGTCAACGTCGGAGTCCGAAAGCTCTTCAAACACATAAGGCAGATAATCGAGATCGATTCCTTCGCCCCGGTCGGTCACACTCACGCATATAGATTCATTGTCACCGGTGACACAAACATCAACCCTCCAACCCGGTGGGCTGAAGCGGATTGCATTATCCAGTATAGCTGTAATCACCCTCTTGATTTGCTGCCGGTCGAGACAAACCGTCGGGCCGGCTTCGAATTTCTCCTCGATTTTTATCTTGCGCTCTGCCGCCTTTGTTGCCACTTCGCAAACAGCTTCATGGACGACCTCGCACAGATCCGCCGGCTCCGGATTGAATTGCCACTTTCCCGATTTCAGCGAGCTGAGCAGCATAACGTTTTCAAAGAAACGGTGCAGGCGCCTGGCGGCCGAATGCACCATCTCGATCAGCAGCTTGCGCTCTTCGGCATCAACCTCCTCCTCGGACATTAACATCTCCGCCGGCGCGATAAGACCGTTCAGCGGTGTTCGAGCTTCATGGCTGAGCAGCGTCAAAACGTTCGTCTTGAACTGGTCCACTTCCTCGACCGATTTAAGACGCAAATAGACCCGTATCTTCGCAAGCAGCTCATCTTCATTAAAGGGCTTGGTGATATAGTCGTCCGCGCCGGCCTGATACGCTTCGATGCGTTCCGACACCCTCGACTTGCCCGATATCATAATAATCTTCGTATGCCGAAGCCCCGAATCCGCTCGTATCTGGCGGCAGACCTGCCCGCCGTCGAGACCCGGCATCATATTGTCCAGCAAAATAATGTCAGGCTGAAAATCCACCGCTATCTCCAGAGCCTCTTTACCAGTCGTCGCCGTCTTAAGGTCATAGCGTTCGCACAACAGCTTCTCGATAGTTGCAATATCGATAACATTGTCATCAACGGCTAAAATTTTATTTCGCGGCTGCATCATCATACGTATATCGGACAGAAAACCGCCCTGTTTTAGACATTTTGCGCATCTCCGACATAATTGTATTATC
>DAOVMB010000151.1 GCA_030630905.1 Sedimentisphaerales bacterium | reverse complement strand
GAAACGGCGGGCAGGAGTCGAACATATTGGGATACATGCGCTGCGGCGTCAGCAGGCTGCTGAGCATCTTGTACGCGTGGTCTCCGTCCTCGAACCTCGCCCAGAAATTGACTTTCCAGGCCATGGACCACCCTGTGCCGCCGTCGCCGCGAAGTTCGAGCGATTTTCTTGCTGCCGCGAACAAACTGGGTGTGCCCCGGCGTGTGATTTCTTTGCCGGGATGCAGGCCGAACAGGTGCGAGACATGCCGGTGTTTGTTCTTAGGATTGTCCTTGTCTTCGAGCCATTCCTGGAGCTGGCCGTATTGGCCGATCTGATTCGGCGCGATCCGGCTTCGCAGCTCGGCGAGTTTTTCGCGGAAGTCCTTGTCAACGCCGAGAATTACAGCCGCTTCGATGCAGTTGCTGAACAAATCGCGAATGATCTGATGATCCATGGTCGGCCCGGCGACGAGTCCGCCAATCTCCGGCGAATTGGACGGTGTGCTTATCAGCCAGCCGGTTTTCGGGTCCTTGATTAGAAAATCGACGAAGAAAGTCGCGGCGCCTTTCATCAGGGGATAGGCCCGCTTTTCGAGAAATTCCTTGTCGCCTGTGAAGGCGTAGCGTTCCCAGAGGTCCTGACAGAGCCAGGCACCACCCGTGACCCAGATGCCGTGATTGGAGGCGTTGATTGGCGCCGTTCCGCGCCAGAGATCGGTGTTATGGTGGAGGACCCAGCCTCGACAGCCGTAATGGGCCATGGCGGTTTTGCGGCCGGACTCGGCAACGTCGTCGAGCATATCGAACAGCGGCTCGTGACATTCCGACAGGTTAGTAACCTCGACGGGCCAGTAGTTCATCTCGGTGTTGATGTTGGTCGTCCACTTGCTGTCCCAGGGCGGATCGAGCTTATCGTTCCATATACCCTGCAGGTTGGCAGGCTGCGATCCCGGGCGCGAGCTTGCGATCAGCAGGTAGCGGCCATACTGAAAATAAAGCTCCAGCAGTTGCGGGTCATTTTGTTTGGCGAAGTTTTCGATTCGCTTGTCGGTAGGCTGCCCTGCCGCTTTGGTGGTGCCCAACTCGAAAGCGGTTTTGCGAAACAACCGGTGGTGATCGGCGATATGTGCTTCACGCAGCGCCTGGTAATTCCTATCGGTAACGGCCCTGATTGTCCGGCGGCATATATCTGCCGGGTCGGCGGTGACATCCTTGAAGTTTTTATAGCTCGTCGCCGCGGCAAGAACCAGCGTTACCGAATCGGCGTCTTTAACCTCCAGAGCATCATCCGAGACTGCTACTTCGCCGCCTGAGACGCGCCAGCCCAGCCGGGCTTCGAACTTCAGGACGCTGGGCCTTGTTTCTTTGGTTCGAGGATTTGTATAATCCTGGAGCCGACCGCGGAGTGCGAGAGTTTGATCGACCACCAATGTCTGAGTATCCGGGTGGGGGCTGTCGATTTTCGCGCTGAACGTCAATTGTCCCGGTTTGTCGCAGGTTAAGCGCACGACAATCACCTGGTCCGGAAAACTGCAGAAGACCTCGCGGATGAACTCGGTATCGCCTACGCGGTAGCAGACTGTTGCTATTCCCGAGTCGATATCCAATTCCCGTCGGTAGTCGGCCGGTTGGCCGTGGCCCGGGAAGCTCAAGCGCAGGTCGCCGAACGGCTGATATTTTTCCTGCCTCAGCGGCACGCTCATCATCTGCCGGCCGGCAAGCTTTTCGGCCTCGCGCTGTTTCCCTTCGAACAGCAGCTTGCGGACGTCCGGCAGGTAAGCGACGGCGCCGCCGTGCTGATACTCGTGCGGTCGGCCCGTCCACAGGGTGTCTTCGTTGAACTGGAGCCTCTCGTTTTCCGTGCCGCCGAAGATCATTGCTCCCAGACGTCCGTTTCCGACCGGCAGAGACTCGGCCCATTTTGTTGCCGGTTCCTGATACCAGAGTTTCATGCCGCTCCAGTCTTCCGTATTAAGGCGGCTTTGGCCGGCCCGGCCTGCCGGATCAGTCACGCACCCAGACATGATAAGGCAAAAAGCCAAAAGGTATAAAGCGAATACCAGTGAATTTCGGGTCTGTCGTTTTGATTGCATAATGACTCCTTCAAAAAATATTTTTATCTCAGCATTTGATTATTGCGTCGAATATGTTCGGCGTGTTCGGGGAATTCCCTCACGATACTCTCTAATTCGGCTCGTTCGAGAATATATACGTTATCCTGCCGGGCGAGTCTGAGGTAAACCTGCTTTCGGTCGTTGAGGTAGATCTTTTCAGAGAATCCTCGTCCGTCCAGGAGCTCCAGTTCAAAGATATAAGCGGCGTCTTCGTCGGCGGTTATATCTTTTGCCACTTCGATCGCGGCTATAAGCGTCGGGATGATTTTGCCGTTGGCTTCGATTATATCTACGACGATTTGGTTCTTTTCACTGTCGAGCATTTGCATCAAGAGCTGGTTGAGAAAAACATCCGGAATCGCAGCGGGATTGAGACGGTAGCTTTTCTCCTCTGGCTGTGCCTGGTATTTCCTGACGGTTATTACGCCGGTTTCGTCCAGGATAATTTCTGTCCCGCTTCGAGCGGTCCTTCCGCTGGTTTCGCTCTTGTAGACAAACTCATTGAGATCGTTGCTGCATTGAAAGGATGTTCCCTGCTCGGAGCGGCGTTGCCCTCTGATATAGAAAAGACCCGTCGCCCGTATATTTGGCTGGGCGCCTGTGGCAGAGCCATCTGTGCCGGAATCTACGAGCACATCCATTGTAAAGCCGATCGTGTTTTTTGCCGGATCTTTAATCAGAAAAAAAGCCTGGTGGTTCTGGTTGTCCAAAAAGCCGTCGAGACCTCTGCTTTTAATTTCTGTAACGATTTCGGCGCCAGCCTTTAGAAGCTGGTTATCCTCGAATTTCAGGCCCTCTATGATGCGTTTGAATATCCGTTCAGCCAGCTCACTGTCGTCTGTAATTTGACGCAGTTCGATATCGAGCTGTCGATCATCAGGTAATTTTGCAGTGCCGAAAAACACGCTGAAATGCACTTCAGGCTTATCTATACGGGCCCAGTCAATCGTGAGTGTATCGGTCTGCGTCTGGTTTTTTTCCACAACCACAGCATCGATTTCAGACGCCCTTTGCTCGAACCGCATCTGCGGCGTTGCCGTCTCGGCACTCAACAGGTACCGGCAATTGGCCCAGGCGGTCGGTCTGTCGGATCCGAGTGGGAAAAGACTGCTTATAGTGAATATATTCTCTCGATACTTCCATTGTTGCTCGCTTTGCCAGCCTTGCCCGTTCGGCATCGATACCGATAAACCCGTTCGAGATAACCGGATCGGGTCCGAAAATGAAATCCTGGACTTGAAGACAACGATAAGGCGGGCCATTAGCAACGCTGCAATAAAAAGGCCCAGGAGTGCGATCTTATCGTACTCCGGCTTGTTTGTTCCTTGAGTATCATTCATAATCGCGGTAATAGTAATGATTCGAAGCGTTTTTTGCAAGCTTACCCTGGGGAATCTACCGGCTCGGTCGCATAAAATCGATAATTTTCATCCAGAATGGATTTTGTTCCCAGCCGAATTATTCATATATTTTAATAGAGTTCCCTGAGAAAGGCATATTACACGCCTAATGAGAAGGAGGTTGAAATGAATGAAGTAATGACACCACGCGGAGTTGAACCAGAGAAAATTCTGCAAATAGCGATCGATATGAAAGTGCCTGCTATAATGTCTTATCTGTCCAGAGACAAATGGCACGTCGCAAAGGTTCTGCTGACAAAACTTGACGGAGACAGACTTAGCGTTGAAAGCGCTGTCTCGATGAGGCAGCGTCCTATAAATATACGCGTGGATCAGCCGGTCGGCATTTCATTCAAACATGGATATGGCAAGTTTGTTTTTGATACGACAGTCAAAGCACTCGAGCCGTCAACCAATCCTGAAACATGCCGAGATCGCGGCGGAATAATCGTACTTGCTTTTCCGGATAAGATTGAAGTAATCCAGCGGAGGAGCTACTTCCGTGTTAGCGTACCTGAATCGCTGAATGTAAAAGTTTTGCTATGGCATCGCAGCGGCAAACGCGGAGAAACAGACCCGAAACATGATACGGCCGGCGAGATGCACAATTGTTGCCAGGGCAGGCTGATGGACATTTCCGCCGGCGGCGCCCAGGTTATAGTACCGAACCAGAACGATACCGGAAAAGCAAACTTCAAAAAAGGACAGTTTGTCAGCATGAGATTCACGCCCCTGCCTTATGAAACGCCATTAGTGCTGAGTGCCCAGATTAGAAACGCTTTGCCCACCGCAGACGAAAAAAACGCCTCCCTTGGCTTGCAGATTGTCGGTCTGGAAGCAAGTTCGGAAGGTCGAGAGGTCCTGACCCGGCTGATAGGGATTGTCGAGCAGTACTATCAGATAAATCAATCCGGCGTCAAACAGCAGGCTGTACATCCGGTTCCGAGTACAGATTAGTGCCCAAGTTACTTGTGCACCGATCCACCAGCACTATCGTCCTGCTCATTGATTTTGGCTTGGTCGATGGCCATCGAAGCTGAATGCTGCGCTGCCGGGACGAAATTGTCGTTATTGTGGCTTACCCTATGCCTCAATTTTGCGATGGATCGTGAAACTGGAACTCTGAAGTATAACCATTTCACAAAACTGTTCGCCGCAAAACCACAGAAAATCACCACCAAAGCCACCTGTATATTCCACCAGGCAAAAGCCAGCAGCAACAGCACCCTTATCAGGTATGAGAACGGTTTTTTGCCCCTGAGGTACTGATTGAGGATATGCGGATATCGAATCCTGCTGACCATTAGAATTGATATACCCAGGGCAAAAAACGGCAGGGCGCAAATAATAACGAACGTCGGAATTGTTTCCTGGTGAAATATTACGAGGCTGACTATTACTCCTGCGGCGGCCGGCGTCGGCAGGCCCATAAAACTCATGTGCGCCGATTCATCCTCTTCGTTTTCCACGTTGAACCTGGCCAACCGGATAGCCGCACAACTTATATACGCGGCCGCCGAGAGCCAGATGAAACGCTGCAAAAATCTTTCATCGGCAAGGCCTATCGATGCAACTTCATTTTCAAGAACATTGAGCATTAGAAATGCCGGGGCCACACCGAAGCTGATTATATCGCAAAGGCTGTCGAGCTGGCCGCCGAAGCTGGAAGTGCTCTGTACCCTTCGTGCGAGCCGGCCGTCGAGCATATCGGCAATCATCGCCACCAGAATCATATAGCCGGACATCGCAAAGTAAGTGGTGGACCCGAATGTAAAAAAAGGTATTTTGGAATCAGCGGATAGTGCCTCCGAACCTTTGGCGGCGAAGATTATCGCCGTGAAGCCGAACACGCCGTTTAGAATCGTAATCAGCGACGGCAGAATCGCTATGTACTTTAATCTCTGCCTGCGCACCCGCCGAAGCAGACTTTTCTTCGCAGCATCAGTTTTCGATCTCGGCATCTTTCGTATCTCGAATTTCGTATTTTACAAGCGGCGTAAGGCCCGCTTTTACTTTATCGCCTATCTTCACGAGGCACTTCATCTCGTATTGCGTTCTGCGTTCTGCGTATCGCGTATCATCAGTCCTGCAAACGCTGGAATCAGCCGGCTCTTTCTCGCAATACGCATCACGCAATACGCACGACGAAATCGGCACGTACAACTCCGTTCTGGAGCCGAATTTTATCATGCCGAACCTTTCGCCGCCAGCCAATTCCTGCCCCTCGGTGGCACGGCAGACGATTCGCCGGGCAATTGCCCCGCTGACCTGCCGGACAATCAGCCTGTCTTTCGGACTGTCGGTTCGAATCAGGTTCAACTCGTTGGACTCGTTAAGCCGCCCCGATTGAGGGTTCATCGCATTGAGAAATCTGCCTTTTTTATAAGTGATTTTTTCGATTCTGACATTACACGGAGCGCGATTTATATGGATATCGAAAATGCTCAGAAATATCCCGATCCGCAGGGCAGGCCCGCCGATGAAGCTCGTTTCCTCTATGGTTTCGATTTCTGTAATATGTCCGTCGGCGGGCGCCAACAACAGGTTAATATCCGCAGGACAGCTTCGCGCCGGATCACGGAAGAACATCAAGGCCCATATCAGGATGGTGGCAAAAACCGCCTCTATAGCAACAACAGCCCACTGCGGCAAAAAAGCCGCCGTTATCAGCGGAAAAGCAATCATTGCCGCAAGCACCGCCGCCGGGTAAACAATCACCTGCGGCAAACCATATTTAGTCAGCGGAATTCTCATGTTTTTCGTTCGGCGTTCCGTGTTATCCGTTCTGCAGTACGCAGCACGAGTTCTTACTCTGTGTACTATGAACTATGAACCTTGAACTATCAACAAAAAAAGGCCGACCCTGTGGGTATCGGCCTCTTGAAGGAGGGTGATGACGCACTTGTTTAACTCTAACAGCCTTTCCTTTTGGACAGGCTTATCTGAACGGCCTAT
>DAOVMB010000299.1 GCA_030630905.1 Sedimentisphaerales bacterium | reverse complement strand
TGAGGCATGGTGGCAGGTGGACCTGCAAAAGCCTACCCCTGTAGGCCGGATCGTGGTGGTTGGTTACTTTGGTGACAAGCGACATTACGGCTTCACTGTGCAGACCTCACTGGAGGGCAAGACGTGGAAAATGGTCGCCGATCGCCGTACTAACCAGGAGCCTGCCACCGCACGTGGGTACACATGCCGCTTTGAGCCGCGTAGAGTACGCTATATCCGCGTCACACAGACTCGTAATTCGGCCAATACAGGTCGGCACTTAGTGGAAGTCATGGCATTCCCGGAGTAGAGCAGTACATTGCGGCTCCTTTTAGGGGCCTTCCTCATACCACCGGCTCTGCCGGTGGTCGATGATTTTCTCTTTGAAATTTAACCTTGGGGCGATATAAAATACAATTTTAAGTTTAACGCCGATGATTTTTGAGGTGCGAAATAATGAAGCTTGATTTGAGTAGTCTTCGCAAGGCTGTTGAATCGCTGGAAAAGACAATAAGAGTAGTTGATGACAATACTTTTATGTCGCGATTGAACGAAGACCAGAAAGAAGCCGTAAGGGCGGGCGTTATTCAGACCTTTGAATTCACTTATGAATTGTGCTGGAAGTTTATGAGGCGGTGGCTGGAAGTGAATCTCGGCTCGGTCTATGTTGCGGGCGTGAGCCGGCGGCAGTTGTTCAGGTTGGGCGCCGAACACCGGCTGCTGAGCGATGTGGATAAATGGATGGAGTATCACGATGCGAGAAACGAAACCGTGCACACTTACGATGAGAATACGGCCAAAGACGTGTTCGAGACGGCACAGAAATTTCTTGTCGATGCCCAAAAATTACTGCAGGCTTTAGAGGCTCACAATGATTGATGTCGCAGAAAGCCATTTAGAAACGATAAAGCGCATACTTGCCGAATACGTTGGTGACTGTGAAGTCCGCGCATTTGGTTCGAGGGGCAATGGGACAGCAAAGAAGCATTCGGATCTGGACCTGGCAATCGTTGGGAAAAGCAAAATCAAACGAAGAGTTAAAATGCTTTTGCGCGAGGCATTCGAGGAATCGGATTTGCCATTTAGGGTTGATATCGTGGATTATAACACTGTTTCTGAAGCATTTAGGGCGATTATAGAAGAGAAATACGAGATTATACAAGATAAACCGTGAATTATCTGTTGCAAATCCTCAGAGCTTTATTATAATACCCGCTTGTTTGTGCGTGATGTGTACCACGCAATACGATATACACAATACGAAATAGGGAGAAGTTTCAATGGGACCAGTTACAGAAACGGAAATTGACTTATTTGCCGACAATTTGCCGTCGATGGATGAGATTACGACGCTGTCTGAGTTTATCCACTCCAGCGAAGCGAACCGGATAAGCTTCAATGAACAAGTAGAATCAAATATTTCAAAAACCGGACAGAAAGCCTCTCTGGCAGCGGGAATCGGTCTTTTTATTCTTGGCAGAAATGCCGAAGGAGCCAGGAAACTTGCGAAAGGCACTGACTGCAAAGAGAAATTTATATATCTGGCCTTTGCGCTTCGCCGGATGGGCGAATTCGAACAAGCGATCGAAAATCTGCAAAAAAGTCTCGATTTTGGAGTCGACAAATTATATGTAACAATGGAAAAAGCCGCTACATATCGTTCCGCAGGTGATTTTAAGGCTGCGGCGAAGAAACTTAAAACTTGCACTAACTTTGAGAACGTAAGTGCCGAGTATCACTACCAGCTTGGGCGTCTTCAGGAAGCCGAGGGTCTTTACGAAGAGGCAGCGGACAATTACCTAAAGACTTTGGAATTATCGCCGAACCATCAAAGAGCACTTTTCCATCTGGCCTTTCGCTGCGACTTGTCCGGGGATGAAGAAGCAGCCATCGACTACTACAGGCAGATTGCTGCAAACTCGCCGGTTTACGTAAGTGCCCTGTTGAATTTGGCTGTGCTATACGAAGACAGCGAAGAGTTAGACAAGGCAACTCAATGCGTCGATACCGTCCTGGCAACTCATCCGAACCACCAACGAGCAATCCTGTTCAGAAAGGACATTGAAAGCTCGAAAACGATGTTCTATGATGAGGAAAAAGAGAAGAAGAAGACCCGCAAAAGCCAGATTCTCGAAACTCCAATGTCTGATTTTGAGCTATCGGTCCGCAGCAGAAACTGCCTAAAGAAAATGAAGATCGACACGCTCGGCGACCTTCTGAATATCAGCGAAACAGAGCTGCTGTCTTATAAAAACTTTGGTGAAACTTCACTCAGGGAAATCAAAGCTATCCTCGAACCAAAAGGATTATACCTCGGCATGGCCCTGGAGGATAAACAGCTCTCTTCAGCAGAAATAGCTGATGAGGCCGTCGCAGAAGACCAGGAAGAAGGACTCAAGAACAAAACTGCCGACGATCTCCGATTGTCGGTGCGTGCTCGAAAATGCCTGCAAAAGCTCAATCTTCGTACAATCGGTGAAATAACAAGTAAAACGGATGCTGAACTCCTCGGCTGTAAAAACTTCGGCGTGACAAGCCTGAACGAAGTAAAAATAGCTCTTGGAGATATTGGATTATCACTGCGAAACCTGGACTAACCGATTGATCATTATCAGGTAAATTGACATTGTCCACCATAATCCAACTTACAGCAAATCCGGGGAAAGTTGTCTCGCGGACGGTCTGGCATATACACCATCTTCGAGTACTAAGCCGTAAAAACGCAATCCTTTTGCTTGTGCTGCTGATTCTCGGCGGTTGTAAGAGGCGTCAGCTTACGACGCCTACCGTCCAGATGGATATCGAATCACAGTTTTGGATCAGAGTATTGCTCCTCGACGATGTTACAGCCTGCACATTAAAAATTGTCTCGCCATTTAGCGTACTCAACGACCAGACCGCACCACAAACACAGATTACAGAAACTCGCTTCAACCAAACCAATATACCGATAAGCCTTGAACTGACCAATGGCAGAATCACTATCGACGACCAGGCCTTCGCAAACGAAAAGATCATCATCTTCCCCGATGATCCATACATCTTCAACCTGAACGGCAAAGATTATCGCGGCAAGTTAAAGCTCATAGTCAATCCTGACGGTAATTCCTTCGATGTTATCAATCTGGTGCCGCCCGAGCCATATTTAGCTGGCGTCGTAGGTGCCGAGATGCCCGGCTACTGGGAGCCGGAGGCGCTTAAGGCACAGGCAATTACAGCAAGAACGTATTGCTTTTACATTAAAAAGCGATTTGGCGCCAACCGCGAATGGGACATGAAGCAAACGGCGGCGCACCAGGTTTATCGTGGCCTCAGTGCCGAGTCAGCCCAGATTTGGCAAGCCGTCAATGAGACAAAAGGCCAGGTAATTAGCTGTAAACAATCCGACGGTCATGAAGATATCTTTCCGGCTTACTACAGCTCAACCTGTGGCGGCCATACCGAGAACAGCAAAAATGTATTCGGCGATTCCTTCGAAACGCTTATCGGCGTGCCCTGCCCCTATTGCCAGGACGTGGCCAAGCCCAAGTTCTTCTTCTGGCCTATGATTCAATTTGACAAGGCTGATGTAACAGCCAGATTGCTGCAGAGATATTCACAACTCAAGCAGCTCGGAGAAATAACGAACATAACTGTGGCCGGCCAGAGTGATTACGGAGAATTTTCTCGATTGACTAAAATAAAACTCATCGGTTCAACCGGCAAAAGCGATTTTCTCCGAGCGGAGGACTTTCGTCTGGCTATCGATCCAACCGGTCGAAAATTGAGAAGCACAATTTGCCAAATTATAAAATTGTCTGATAAATGGGCGTTTTTCTCAGGCAGAGGCTGGGGGCACGGCGTCGGAATGTGCCAATGCGGCGCCCAGGGAATGGCAAGAGACGGCAAAAGCACTAAGCAGATACTTTCTTATTATTACCCGGGGTCTAAAATAAAGAGCATTTATTGAAACCGGAAAAAGTGAAACTATTACATACGGATAATCTTATGTTCTCAGTTTATGGTTACATAGCAAATGGCTGATTTTGAAGTTCTCCATCAGGATTTAAGCTCCGCAGCCAGGCTGGGTTTGCTGCATACCGCTCACGGGAAGATCGAAACTCCCGTTTTTATGCCGGTCGGCACTGCCGGGGCAGTAAAAGGTATCACTCCGCAGCAGCTCAAAGATACAGGCGCCGGTATCATCCTGGGCAATACCTATCATTTACTGCTCAGGCCCGGAGTTGAGACGATTGAAAAGCTCGGCGGACTTCATAAATTCATGGCCTGGGACCGGCCCATACTGACCGACAGCGGCGGATACCAGGTGTTCTCCCTGAGTCCGCTGACTAAAATCGACGACGACGGCGTTGAATTTGCCAGCCACATCGACGGGGCAAAGATATATTTGAACGCTGAAATCGCCACAGAAATACAAAATCGATTAGCCGTCGA
>DAOVMB010000382.1 GCA_030630905.1 Sedimentisphaerales bacterium | reverse complement strand
GGCATTACACTTCCTGAGCCTTCTCGGTATGGCGTAGGCATGGTTTTCGGCTCGAAAGAAACCAAGGTTAGAGAACAATGCGATAAGATGCTGGAATCAGCGATCAGTCATTATGGCATGAAGGTGCTGGGGTGGCGAGATGTGCCGTCATCCAGAGATTGTCTTGGCCAAATAGCATTGGCGGCGGAGCCTTCGATAAAGCAGGTTTTTGTGGATGGGGCCGGCTTTGAAGGTGAGGATATTGAGCGACGCTTGTATATGGCGCGCAAAAGGGCCGAGAGGCTGGTAGTAGAAGAACTCGGCGAAAAGGGTGAGGATTTTTATGTAACATCGCTTTCGTGCAGAACAATCTGCTACAAGGGTATGTTCATGGCCTGGCAGTTATTCACATATTATCCGGATCTTTCCGATGAACGTGTCAAGTCGGCCCTTGCTATCGTTCACCAGCGTTACAGCACTAATACGTTCCCGAACTGGCGTCTTGCTCAGCCGTTTCGCTGCATTGCCCATAACGGAGAGATAAACACTCTCAGCGGCAATCGAAGCAGTATCAGGGCACGTGAGATGAAGATGGCCAGTGAGCTGTTCGGCAGTGACACCAGCGATTTGCTGCCGGTTTTGTCGCCTGATGCGAGCGATTCAGCGTGTTTTGACAATATGCTTGAGCTTCTTGTTCGCGCCGGGAGAAGCATGCCGCATTCGATGATGATGATGATACCCGAAGCCTTTGGGCCCAAGTATCATATCAGTACGGCAAAGCGCGCGTTTTACGAGTATCACGCATCGTTAATGGAGCCGTGGGATGGGCCTGCTGCAATGGTATTTACCGATGGACGTATCATTGGCGGGACTCTGGACCGTAATGGTTTAAGGCCGTGCCGTTACTTAGTTACAACCGAAGGTCTGGCAATCGTTGCCAGTGAGGCTGGCGTTGTGGAATTTCCGCCTGAAAAGATACGAAAGAAAGGGCGTTTGCGTCCCGGACATATGTTTCTGGTTGACACCGTCGAGGGGCGGGAAATCTCCGACAATGAGATAAAGAGCAAGGTCGCCCGGCGAAAGCCCTACCGCAGATGGCTGGAGGAGAACAGAATTGAGCTTCGTGGTCTGTTTGACGCCCCCAAACCTGTACACAGTGAGCCTGAGACTATCGCGCAAAGGATGCGGGCGTTCGGCTACACAAGTGAAGAGCTTAGAACGATTTTGACGCCGATGGCTGTCAACGGCCAGGAGCCGGTGGGATCGATGGGTAACGATACACCGCTGGCTGTATTATCCGATAGGCCCAAGCTATTATTTAATTATTTTAAGCAGCTCTTTGCACAGGTAACAAATCCACCGATTGATCCGCTTCGCGAAGGGCTGGTAATGAGCCTTATGATGTTCACGGGTAAAAAGTTAAACATCCTTCAAGAGACCGCCCGGCATTGCAGACAGCTTAAACTGCCGCATCCTGTTCTGACCAATGAAGATATCGAGCGGTTGCGGACGGTCAGTCGGGACGATTTCAAAGTTGCCACCATTTCGGCGGTTTTCGAGCCAAATGAGGCTGATACCGGCAAAAGTCTTCGCTGCGGCCTGGATTCGCTGGCCGATGCCGCAGAGAAAGCTGTTAAAGACGGCGCCTGCCTTATCGTTATAAGTGATCGTGACAGTTCCGAGACAAAAGTGCCTATCCCGTCGCTGCTAGCAACCGCAGCCGTGCACCGTGGTCTTCTTAACCGGGAACTCCGCGACCAGGTCGGCTTAATCGTCGAGAGCGGCGAGCCGAGAGAGGTAATGCACTTCTGTCTGCTGTGCGGTTATGGAGCCAACGCAATCAATCCATATCTGGCATTTGAGTCGCTCAACGAGTTGCACCGTCAGGACGAGTTGCCTGCAAAGATGGAACCGGTTCAGATAGCGGACAATTATATCGCCGCGATAAAGAAGGGCATTTTGAAAACGATGAGCAAGATGGGTATCTCGACACTTCGCAGCTACCACGGCGCTCAGTTGTTCGAAGCTATTGGGTTGGGTAGTTCTTTTGTTGATGAATATTTCACAGGCACGAGTTCTCGGATCGGCGGGATAGGACTCAAAGAGATAGCACAGGAGGCCCTTGCCCGGCATGAATCGGCATTCGGAGAACGTCCTAAAGGATCTCTCGAACTGGACTTTGGCGGCGAATATCATTATAGGCACACCGGCGAAGAACATCTGTGGAATCCAACTACCGTCTCGCGACTCCAACATGCTGTGACGAACGATGATGCGACGGCGTACGCCGATTATGCAAAAGCGGTGAACGACCAATCGCGAAAACTGTGCACACTGCGCGGACTATTTGACTTTTCCGGCGGCGAGGCGATAGACATCGAAGAGGTGGAGCCGGCCGGCGAGATCGTCAGGAGATTCTGCACCGGCGCAATGAGTCACGGCTCTATCAGCAAAGAAGCACACGAATGCATGGCTATTGCGATGAACCGCCTGGGTGGCATGAGCAATACCGGTGAAGGCGGTGAGGACCCTTCTCGCTATAAGGTCGATCGCAACGGCGACTCGAAGAACTCCGCCATCAAGCAGGTGGCCAGCGCCAGGTTCGGTGTCACTATCAACTATCTTGCTCACGCGAAGGAGCTTCAAATCAAGATGGCCCAGGGGGCCAAGCCGGGCGAGGGCGGTCAGTTGCCGGGACATAAAGTGACCGAAGAAATCGCGGCGATGCGGTACTCTACACCCGGAGTGACGCTCATATCGCCGCCACCGCATCACGACATATATTCGATTGAGGATTTGGCACAGCTCATCTACGATCTCAAGTGCAGTAATCCGGGAGTGAAAGTGTCGGTCAAACTCGTTGCCGAAGTTGGCGTCGGGACTATTGCCGCCGGCGTCGCCAAGGGTAATGCCGATGAGGTTCTTATAAGCGGGCACGATGGGGGAACCGGCGCTAGTCCGCTTTCTTCCATCAAACATACGGGCTGTCCGTGGGAGTTGGGTTTGGCGGAAACCCAGCAGGTGCTTTTGATGAACGGCTTGCGTGACCGAATAAGGATTCAAGCTGACGGCCAGATGAAGACAGGCAGGGACGTAGTAGTAGCGGCACTATTGGGGGCTGAGCAGTTCGGGTTTGGGACGGCAGCTCTCGTAACGCTTGGCTGTACACTGTTACGTAAGTGTCACCATGGCGCTTGCCCGTTCGGGATTGGAACACAGGACCCCGAACTTCGAGAGCGATTCGCAGGCAGGCCCGAGTATATCGAGCGATTCATGCACTTTGTTGCCGGGGAAGTACGGCATATTATGTCCGAATTAGGCTTTCGCAAATTCGAGGACATGGTGGGCAGAGTTGATAAGCTCTCGGTTTGCACGGCCATTGATCACTGGAAAGCGAAAGGCCTGGATTTCTCACGCATTTTCCACCAGGCGAAAATCGGCGACGGCCAGGCAACACGCCAGACTTGTTCCCAACAGTCTAAAATCGACGACAATCTTGATTGGCAGATTCTGAAAAAAGCCAGGCCGGCCATTGATAATCAAGAGAAGACTATCATCGAAATGACAATTCGCAACACGAACCGAACAGCCGGAGCGATTCTAAGCAATCATATAGTGCATAAACTTGGGGCTGAGGGATTACCTGATGGTACGCTCGAAATCCTCTTTCGCGGCTCAGCAGGGCAAAGCTTCGGTGCGTTCCTGGCGCCAGGCGTTACACT
>DAOVMB010000414.1 GCA_030630905.1 Sedimentisphaerales bacterium | reverse complement strand
GTCTCGGCGGCGACGGTCACCTCAGGGCCAAGGAAATTATGGAATCGATCACACAGCCGCCTGAAGTAGGGCGGATATATGAACAGGCAAAAGTGGTTTCTGTAAAAGATTTCGGAGTGTTCGTGGAAATCGTGCCGGGCGTCGAAGGCTTGTGCCACATCAGCGAGCTTAGCGATGGTTACGTCAAGAACGTCGAAGACGTCTGCAAAATGGGAGATTTGATACCCGTCAAACTCACATTGATCGACGACCAGGGCAGACTGAAACTTTCCCGCAAAGCCGCTCTTGCCGAAACAAAGAAAAAAGAAAAGCCAGAGGAAAAATAAGTGCTGCAGTTTGTTGGCGGTTTTGTTGTTGGCTTACTGACGGTCGCTGTGCTATTGCTTTGTAAAAGGATCGCCGGGACTAAAGGGGATAGAAATAATCACCTTGCACAGCTTGAAGAATTAAGCAAGCTGACCGGCGGACTTGCCCACGAGATCAAGAATCCCCTATCCACCGTCAAAATTAATTTGAATCTTGTCAGAGAAGAGCTGGAGGATTCGGTTCAATCCGAATCCGGCAAAATCCCGGCAGACAGAGACGGCACGAGGCTCAAAAGAGCGATCAGGAAATTAGCCGTCGTCCAAAAAGAAACGGACAGGGTCGAGCAGATACTCGATAGCTTCCTACGTTACGTTGACAGGACCGAATTGCAGTTGGCAAGCATCGACATCAATGAGCTTGTCAGCGACATGATCGATTTTTATTCGCCGCAGGCCCACAGCCGTTCGGTCACCATCCATCAGGGCCTGCATAATAAGCCGCTTGTTTGCAAAATCGATCCGGATATGATAAAACAGGTGATATTGAATCTCTTTATTAACGCCCAGCAGGCCATGAGCAGCGGCGGAGACTTAATGATACGAACGGACCGGCAGGAAAAAGACGCTATAATTCGGATCAGCGATACCGGCACCGGTATTACGCCGGACAAGCTGCCGCACATCTTCGATGCTTATTATACGTCTCGTCCGCAGGGAAGCGGCCTGGGCCTGCCGACGGCAAAGAAAATTATCGAGGCGCATAAAGGCTCAATATCCGTCAATAGCGAGCCTGGAAAAGGGACATCTTTTGATATAAGATTGCCCCTCCAAACATAGTGCTCTGCCATGATTGAATCTGTGGCTTGTCATTCCCGCGGAAGCGGGAATCCAGAATCCGTTGGCGTCCTGGATTCCGCATCAAGTGCGGAATGACAATCTGTTTAATCATAATTGACAGGCTACTCGTGAGGTGTCAGTTTGGGACAAAAAGAAGGCGTAATTCTGATTGTCGACGATGAGCGTGACCACGCAGACGGACTTGCCGAATCGCTCGAAAAACTCTGTGCGAGAGCGATCGCTGTTTACGACGGTGCCGATGCGCTGGAGATTCTGCGCAGCCAACAGGTCGATGTTATCGTTACGGACTTGAAACTGGGTGGCGACATTGACGGATTGGACATCCTCGAAGAAGCCAAAAAGTACAATGACAGCACGGAAGTCATCCTGATAACCGCCTACGGCACAATAGACACCTGCAAGGAAGCCATTAAGCGGGGCGCTTACGATTATCTTGTCAAACCGATTGACATCGGCCAGCTTCGCACGCTTGTGACCCAGGCCTGTCAAAAAGCCTCGACCGCCCATGAACGCCTGCCGCAAAAATCCAAAGCAGGCAAAAAGGATTTCGCCTTTGAAGGAGTGTGGGGCAACAGCCCGGCCATGGAAGGCATATTCGAGGTCCTTCGGCGTGTCGCACCGACCAATATATCCGTCCTGATCGAAGGGCAGTCCGGCACGGGCAAAGAGCTGCTGGCAAGGGCGATTCACATCAATTCACTCCGCTGGAACAAATCATTCCGGCCGGTAAACTGTGCCGGCCTGACAGAGACGCTCCTGGAAAGCGAATTGTTCGGACACGTCAAAGGCGCTTTTACAGGAGCGGCGAACGACAGAAAAGGCCTGTTCGAGATAGCAGATAAAGGAACGCTCTTTCTGGACGAGATAGGCGATATGTCGCCCACTTCCCAGGCCAAGCTGCTGCGCGTTATCGAAGATGGAGTGATCATACCGGTCGGCTCGAATAAAGCGACCGTGGTCGATGTCCGCATCGTCAGCGCAACAAACCAGAACCTGCCTGAGCTTATAGAAGAGAAAAAATTCAGGCAGGACTTATACTTTAGAATCAAGGGTGTAAACATTTCTCTGCCGGCCCTGCGCGACAGGACCGAAGACATTCCGGCACTAATTGACTATTTTCTAAAAGAGGCCGCCATAGAGGTCGGCTCGAAAGTCACGGGGATAACCGACGCCGCACTGACGGTCCTCTCGAATTACGACTGGCCCGGCAACGTTCGACAGCTCCGAAACACTATCAGGACAATGGTCGTTATGTGCGACCGAGACCGGCTGGATGCCCGCGACATTCCGCTCGATATAGCACAAAGACGGCAATTGATAGCCGGCAGCCGGCCGGCGGCCCTCGGAGATGTGTCGCTCAATGAGCTTGAAAAGCAGGCCATCGAAGAGACCTTAGCCAAAACAAAAGGAAACCGAGAAAAAGCCTCCAAAATCTTAGGCATCGGCGAAAGAACCCTATACAGGAAAATCAAGGAATATAATCTCTAAACGTCGCTCGTCGCTCGTATATCGTATGTCGGGAAAGCGCCTAATGTCATTGCGAAGGAGCGCAGCGACTGCGGCAATCTCAACCCTTACAATGTAAAACCCGTTGGAATTATTTCTTGCGCCACATTGTCATTCCTGCGCAGGCAGGAATCCAGTCTTTGGGCCTTGGATCCCCGCTTTCGCGGGGATGACAGGACGAGACAGTTATAAAAGTCCCGCCGAAGGCGGTTAATTTAATTATAAAAAGGTAATAAAAGCCGGTTTTCTGGTTTTATTCCGGGTTTACATAAAAAAGCAGGTAAAATTTTCGTTTTTTTTTGAAATTTTCACCTCAATATGTTAAATTAGTTGTAATATAAGAGCGGTGGTGAAAAGCTTGCAGGATGCCAATTCAAGCTTTTCGACCGGAAAAATATATAGTTTCTCTATAAACATTCGCGCGTGCTCGTGCAGCCGGAGTCAAAGCTCATTCGCACGCCGAAGTAAGAATAATTTGGCCAAATAAAAATATTCAAAAACAATGCGGCAGGGGGGGAGAAGGGAGGCGAATAGACATACAGGGAATTCAAACTAATCGAACGGATTCTGTCTGTATAAAAGGACCAGGGATAATCCGAATAAACAATATCTGAAGGTCCGCAGCAAAATAATCGAGTCAAATATTTAAAGGAGAAACAAAATGAAAAAGATAGCAATTTTTACGATGGCATTGCTAGCCTTACTGGCAACCTCTAC
>DAOVMB010000505.1 GCA_030630905.1 Sedimentisphaerales bacterium | reverse complement strand
TATGCCTCGTCGGTAATCTTTTTTACTTCGCCATCGATGGTTTCAGCGGTTTTCTCCGAGTATTCTTTCTCGCCCGGCATGACATATATCATATCCTTAAGTCCGGCATCCGGCCCGTAACTAATCAGCCCAAGCTCATCAGACATACCCCAGGTCAAAATCATTTGCTTTGCAATCTTGGTGGCCTGTTGAATATCCGACTGCGCGCCGCTGGATATATCATCGCAGAACATTTCTTCTGCAATTCGTCCGCCGAAACATACCTGCAAAAGCGCCATACAATACCTTTTCGTGAATATCGTTCTGTCTTTTTCCGGCAGAGCAAAAGTTGCACCCCCCATGGGCCCGCGAGGAATGATACTTACCTTGTGTAACGGGTCCGCCTCTTCCAGCATAGATTGTACGAGCGTATGGCCGGCCTCGTGATAAGCGGTAATTTTCTTTTCCTTCTGGTCGATGACCCTGCTCCTTCTTGCTCTTCCCCATCTGACCTTGTCGCGTGCCTCTTCGAGGTCGGCCATCTCGATAGAGTCTTTATTGGCCATAGTTGCCGCCAGGGCAGCTTCGTTAATAATAGCAGCGAGGTCAGCACCACTAAACATAGGTGTTCCTCGTGCCAGTCTTTCGAGATTTGCATCGGGCCCTAATTTTACATTCTTTGCGTGTACCTTGAGGATATCCACGCGGCCTTTCAAGTCGGGCAGGGGGACAAAAATCTGCCTGTCAAATCTTCCCGGCCGAATCAGCGCCTGGTCTAAAATATCGGCGCGGTTCGTCGCCGCTACCACTATCACCTGGTCGTTCGTATCAAAACCGTCCATCTCGACCAAAATCGCATTCAGCGTTTGCTCACGTTCGTCGTGCCCGCCGCCGACAAAGCCGGCGCCGCGTTTGCGTCCAATGGCGTCAACCTCGTCGAGGAAGATGATACAGGGCGAATTGTCTTTGGCCTGCTTGAACAAATCGCGTACCCGTGACGCCCCGACGCCAACAAACATCTCAACAAAATCGCTGCCTGATATGCTGAAGAAAGGGACATCCGCCTGGCCAGCAATCGCCTTTGCAAGCAATGTCTTTCCGCATCCGGGCGGGCCTATAAGCAAGACACCGCGAGGGATACGGCCGCCCAGCCTCTGGAATTTTTTCGGGTTTTTCAGGAATTCGATTATTTCAGCCACTTCTTCCTTTGCTTCTTCGACACCAGCGACGTCCTTAAATGTGATTTTTACCCGGTCTTTGCTTTGTACCCGATGCTTGCTTCTGCCAAAGGACATTAGCATCCCTCCGGCCCCGCCGCGAAGAGGCCGAGCAAACAGGAAGTAGAAAATTCCCAATATCACAAGCAACGGCAAGACCCAGCTCAACAGCATAGTAAGCCAAATACGCTGCTCGGCCCATGTCAGTTCCGCGCCGCTTTGGCGCAGCATCTCTTCAATCCGCTCGCCCATCGCTTCACGGTTATAGCTCACGGAGAAAGAATCAGAGGCACCTTCGGCCCTGTTTGCAATACCTTCCTGATTAAACTTGCCTCTAATCTCGGTCTCACCAAGCTCGGCACTACGGATATGTTTATTCTCAACATGAGCGATAAATTCGTCCCACCTGATCTTGTCGACCCGCCGCAATTGCTGGAGCATCATCATGGCTGTGAATATCACAACCGCAATTATAATGTAGGTAAACGGCCCTCGCCTGTAGCTCGGCAGGGGCGGCTTTTTCCCACCTCTTCCTTGCGGGCCCGACCGGGGAGAATTTGGCTTTTTGTTTTGACCGTTACTCATACGTGATATTCCATTTATATGGTTGTCCACATTTGAGTTGATGCGTCAACTCATTCACAGCAGCACATCCCTACCATTCTTCTTCCATCAATTCTACGATTCTTCGTGCCAGATTGTTTGCTGCCAGAGCCGACCCATAGGTAAAGTCCTGGTTTTGGTACGGAGAATAGCTCGCCGAGGCAGTGACCGACTGGTTGTCTATCAGTAAGTCCCCTGTGGTGAGGTCTTTCCAATTAACCACTGCCGTCAGCCGGACTTCTCTTTCCAGCGGGCGGCCGGTCTCACGTTCGGTACTAAGCACCAACTCACCTATACCTACAATCTGCCCACTTATTACGGTGTCAGCCCGGTCTTTGCTGGAAATTATCTTGTACGGCGTTGCCGCCTCGATTCGCTTTGCCAGGGCATCGGACAGTTCGTATTCCACTCCCCTCCGAAAGGTCCGGTTGTCAAACATTTCCAGGCAAACGCTGCTTACTTCATCCGGAAACAACGACTCGCTGGAATATCCGCTCATTTCGGCGCATCCGCAAAAACCTAAAATAAAGTGCACAAGAGCATAAGCGCATAAGAGCACAGGCATATTGTGACTTGCGCACGTATGACTTACGCGCTGTTTATTAAGACGTTCTTTCATCATTGTTTTTTCTCTTCACTACCGGAATTGCCAATAAGCATTTCCTTTGCCCTTTTTGCAGCGTTCGTTTGGGGCCAATCATTTACGACCATTCGGTAATAAAGGTTGGCCGACATTTCACTTCCGGTTTTCTGATAATATTGGGCTATCTTAAATTGCTTCAAGGCTGATTGTTCTTTTATCAGCACGAGTTTTTCATCAATCTCATATTTTTCGGCGTCTTCCGGATAGCGTGATTTGAACTGCTCGTAACAGCCCTTTGCACTATTGTAGTAGCTCTCCGGATTAAATGGCCG